>JBCBWU010000319.1:0-5731 GCA_039816955.1 Bacteroidota bacterium | reverse complement strand
TGATTGATCGGATGCGACGAGAGTATACCTCTGATGAGTCAGTACTTTTTCTGCTATCGCAAACAGTCCCCATTTATAAGTGGATAAAGCAGCGGCTAGATCTGTTACATCATCAGACTGCTCAAAACATTTTTGCCAAGTTCGTGCCTTAGCAAAGAGGATTTCTAATAATTCAATGTGCGAACCGGCCACCGTGTGAACATCCCAATTAGGTAAACTAGTTAGATCGCTATCTCGGAAATTGGTAAACTTATTATGCAGCGCCTGTTGATGATAAATGAGCGCTTGTTCCAGCTCCCCAGCCGCAGCACTGACTTCTGCTAGATTGTGGTAGGAATTGGCAATCCTTGGGTGGTAAGCTCCCAAGAGTTGTTGGCGTATTGTCAACGATTTTTCTTGGTAATACTGCGCTTGTTCAAGCGCCCCTAATTGATAATAAGTAAAACCCAGATTGTTATAGTTCTCCGCCACTTCCATGCTTTCCTCTCCTTCTATCTTTTGGTTGATGGCTAAGGATTGGCGGTAAGCTTGTAATGCCGAAGCATAATCGCTTTGGTCATCGTAGATATTCCCAAAATTATTGAAGCAAGAAGCTAATTCGGCGTGCTCCTCTCCGTAAAGCATAGTATAAATGCGGCGGGCCTCCTCCAATGAAGTTAAGGCTTGTTCGTACTGCCCCAGTTTACGGTGTAAGGTGGCCATGTTAAAATGACTACGGGCGGTATGTCGATGATCTGAACCATAAGCCTCCGTCAGTAACGGTAGGGCAGCCTGATGGGCCTTGAGTGCATTGTCATAATCGCCTTGTGAGTTTGAGACAATAGCTAGTTCCTGATACGTACGTCCAAGTCGGTCATTTTCTTCTATAGCCTTACGAATCGTTGCGGCTTCTTCTAGTGCTGAAATGGCATCGAGATAATTACCTTTCTCTTTGTACACCACTCCGAGATTATGATAGCTCATGCCTACTTCGGAAGTAGTGTGACCCCGCACTAGTTCACGCACACCAATTGCTGTTCGAAAGCAAAGGCCGGCCTCGTCATATTCATCCAGGAGATAGTGAAACACCCCTAAGCGGTGCCAAAGCATCCCAAGAGATGGAGTCGGTAACCAGGCGCTGGTAGCAACATTGTCGAAGTAATGATTGGCCGTATCAATTGCTGCTTCCAGCTGGTCCGCAGCGTAAAGTGCTTGTACCGAATCTAAGACCGGTTGCCAATAATCTATGGTATCAGCTGAACTACTTATTCGCTCTTCTGAATCTAAATTGGGCGCGGGCTGATCAGTACAAGACCAACAAGAATAAGCAAGGCAAAACAGAACAAGAATACGTTGGAACCACATAAGCAATTAGCACATATGATTCCAAGATAGACATAATTACTGGCGCAATAGCTTGATTACTTGGCTGCTTGATCCAATCCTCATTTGCAATACGTACAGTCCTCTAGGGCTATTTCGATTAATGTCCGAAATGGTATACTGCTGTTGGCCTTCGCCAAAATATTGCTCGTCTTGCCATACGACTTGGCCCCAGGCGTTGAGTAAGCACAGTTGTACCTGAGTAGCCTCCGGTAAGGAAAATTCCACGGTAATCTTATCTCGAAATGGCTGGGGGTAAACCGACAAAACCGATACAATTGTAGCAAGATCAGTAGTAGAATTCACCATAAAGCAACTGGAATCAGGAGCTATATTCTGTATAGCTAAAAGTGCGGCAGATAAGTCTAATCTAGCTTCGGTAGTAACAAAGCCCTCCAGTCCACCAATTTCTTCAGCACTACTCAGCAGGGCCTCGCGTACATTAATGTAGGTGAGTTCGGGCCTGGCCTCAAAGAGTCGAATAGCGGCATTCGATACCGCTGCGGCTGCCATTGATGTTCCACTTTTAAAGCCTGTCATATCACCTGGTAGCGTGCTCAAAATCCGTTCACCGGGGGCAGCAATATCTACAGACTGAAGGCCATAGCTGGAGAAATCGGCCAGGGAATCCATCGCAGTGTTCAGCGCTGCAACACTGATCAAATTATCCAACTCGAAACTGGAAGGGTAGTGCGGGGTAGCGTCATTATCTTCCGCATTATTCCCTGCGGAGGCAATCACTAATGCCCCACAATCATCCCCCGCTCGACTAATGGCACTTTCTAATAAAGGCGAAGGTAAACCAGCATAACCCCAGCTAAGATTAATGACACGAGTGTTTTTATCATTGGCATAATAGATGCCGCAAAGGGCATTAAACAAGGTACCTGTACCATCATCGGTATGACTTTTCAAAGCCATAAGGCGAACCTCAGAAGTAGCTAATAAACCATCCACAATGATTCCTGCAACGTGCGTTCCGTGACCATTGACAAAGTCTAGCGGTAGGTTATCACGTTTGGCAAAATTATAGCCCTGCAAATCATCAGTCAGGCAATTTCCATCATCATCTATATCATTTTCAGACTCTTCCTCGTTGGTCCAAGTATAGGCTTGCAGGGCAGTATGACTGAGATCAATTCCAACGTCAATCACGGCTACAGTTAGGTCGCTTTCATTAGGAGGAGGTGGGGGTAGTGCTGTAGTCGCCTTTTGAGTGTAGGCATACTGCGCTTGTCTTTTTCCTAGCAATTCAACAAAGTAATTGAAGCCCGTTTCTTCAATCTCTGATTTGGTCATGGCATCCTCTTTGATGCCTTCGATGCCAATAATAATCTCACCTTCCGGTAAAGTGGTAGTATCCGGTAGTAACCATAATTCCAGCACCCCACAAAGGCAGCTATCAAGACGAGTTGCCTGATAGAAATTGAGTAGAGAATCCTTTTCCTCCTGGGTCGCTTCATCCACAAATTCCATGATGAGGTGATTGGGGACGTACTCTCCACCAGCAATATCAAAACGAGTAAGGAGTAAGCTTAGCGGAACACTTGTAAGTATCAAATCAGGAAAACTAGAATTGGTTATGGTACAAACGTATTCGCCTTCATCGCTAGCCATCGCATTAGTAATAGCCAATTCTGAATTGGGAATAAAAGGACCAATAGGCGTTTCATCTTGTGCCCATTGATACAGATTATTCATGCCGGTTAACGGAAGATCCAAACTGGTATCGCTGCCCGGTGTGACATAGATAAAGCCGTCCTCGCCAACCGGCGCTTGTGGCTCGTAGGTAAAGCTAGGAATGCTGAAAACCAGAAAAGGCTCTAAGTCCGAAAAGGTAAGGCGATTATTAGAACAATCCAGTTCCAATAAGACCGAAGACATCGTCTGCGGTAGCTCCTCCAACTGATTATCATTCAACAATAAAGTACTCAGGCCCGGAATATTAACTAGATCAGCGCTGGTTTTGAGTTCATTTCCAGATAGATCGATTCGTTGGAGCCCAATCAAGGCGTTCAACTCTGGGGGAATACCATTTTGCAGGTTATTATTCGGAAGTTCAACGGCTATTACTCGGCTGTCCATTACCGTTATTCCGTGCCAGGTGGATACCGGACCGCTCAACCAATTACTGGCGTTAATCCAGTTAGGACCATCGGTAAAATCATAGACACTGACTAAGGCCAGGGAATCATCCTCTGACGCTTGTGCAGCTAGGATTGATGGCGAGCAAAAAATGCACCCAATTAAGCATAAAAATGACCAAAACTGAACACGATACATAGGCGGATTTTTGGTGTGAGTAAATGATGATTGTGGACACCACTTTACTCTTTAAGTTACGGTTTATCGGAAAAAGGGCATGAGCCTATCCCTCAGTAGGAAGACTCATGCCTTGATTAGAAACTAGGTTTTGGGATTTCATAGCCCTCATGGACAGGACTATGGCTTCACGGGATTCAAGTCTTACAAATGCTACTTGCGGAACCCAACCGCGTAGCGAATAAAGTGCACTTCGTTGCCATTGATCAATCCGGGCTCATCATAGGCAGAGACTAGCGTCACCTTATAACCATTGCTCTTTGCCACGGTAATTTCTGCCTCCAATTCGTCCTGATCCAGCTTATTCAAGGCATACCAGTTATTGTGAGCTTCAGAAGTCCAAACAGCACCAAAAGTGAACTCAATTGTATTTTCTTGAGCAATATCCAGATGGATCAGCATGCGGCCAGCATCTTGATTGTCTTCCATTGCCGTTTGTGTGGCGTTCGGACTCATGTTGGATTTGGAAATCCAACTACCTACGTTCTTCTTATCAAATAAGGCAGTGACAAACTTGCTACCACCAACGAATACTACAGAGCGGTTCACTAGGCGATAACCTTCAGCAACGCGATCGTCAAAGTAGTTCTGCCAATTAGCGTGCGCTAAACCGTGTACTGCTTTATAAACAGGACCAGCTTCCTTCACAAAAATGGGAGCATAACGCACACCACCGTTATAAGGGTAGCTCTCGATGAATGCTAAGCGGAAGCCTTTATCCGTCATTTCATCAAACTTCGCCTGGTAGGATGTGGACGTCAAACCATGGTAGGCAGCCCATTCAAGGTTATCAGGTGTTTTTTCAAAAACCACGTTGAACATAGTGGTATTATAAGCATCGGTAGAGTTACCGGCACGGTGTAAAAAACCATCGATCCAAACGGGACGATAACCTTCACGTGCTCGCAAATCAAACAGGTTCTGATAATCTGCAACTAGTACTGCTGTTTCTACTTTTTGGTCTGCTTGTACAGTTGGTACCAGTACTTCACCGGGGGTAGGAATTACCTCTTCTTTTTCGCAACTGCTAAAAAAGAAGGTGGCCAAAAGAAGTACAAAGGTGGAAGTTTTCAACATGGAGAAATTCATAACTATAAGGATTTGAGGTTAAATAATCATGTTGTTTCGCCCTTTGGTACCCGGGGAATAAAAAAACCTAACCACCTTTTTAGATTTTTTTCAAAAAAAGTTGGGAAGTCCAGTAAATACTGACACTCTGGCGCATATTTTTTTATTTCCATTGCTCAATCCTGCTCCCATAGACCTTTAATATTTCTTAATAGAAAGATCCTTCTCGTCTTCCTTTCCCTCAGGCCTATACTTTCCTTCCTTCTTCTTATTTTTAAGCGGCTGATTATTTTATCCTTATTAAGTGGTTAGGTTTTGACCATCAAATGGTACTTATGTTTGGAAACAGAAAGCTGACCGATGAAGCAATGATCCTGGCGATTCAATCCAATGGACGGACTAGCGACAGAGCTATTGCTCAAATCTTGGAGCGCGAAATGGGAAAGATTCAAGCACTCGTTCGCCAACGTGGAGGCTCAGATGCTGATGGTGAGGATGTGGCACTGGAAGGGGTAACGGCCTTGGTCTTAAATATTCGTAGGGGGTCATTTCGTGGTGAAAGTGCGATTAGCACCTATCTGTTTGCCATTTGCAAAGGCATCTGGTACAAGCGCTCCCAACGCCGACAAAGAGAAAATGAGATCAAAGACCAATTGGTCGTAGTTGAAACGGATGAACACACACCTGCCATTAGCTTAATGGATGAAGAGCAAAAAGGGCTATTGCATCAACTATTTGCTCGCCTGCGGGAGAAGTGTAGTGAAGTACTTTTCCTCTGGGCTGGCGGTTACGCAATGGAAGAAATTGCCGGGCAGTTGGACTACAGTAATGCCCAGGTAGCTATGAATAAAAAGAAAAAATGCCTCAAGCAGTTGCACAAGCTGATGGAGGATGATCATGCGGTGCAGAATATGGTACAACTCCTGTACGCCCGTACCTGAATAAAATTATCATGAATGATCTAAACTATACATTCGAA
>JBCBWU010000318.1:0-5732 GCA_039816955.1 Bacteroidota bacterium | reverse complement strand
CGATCAGAGTAAACAAAGTTATGGTAGTCCCAGGATTACCGAGGAATTGGTAGCTTTAGGAGAAAAAGTATCTCGACCTCGGATAGCTCGTCTGATGAAAAAAGCAAATATCCGTAGCAAAGTCAAGCGGAAATTTGTGGTGACTACGGATTCTGAACACGATTATCCAGTGGCAAAAAATCTGTTGGATCGCCAATTTGAACCCGGGGGGAGTACTCCGGTATGGGTTTCTGATCTGACCTATATTAGAACACTGGCGGGCTGGTTGTACCTGACGGTGATTCTGCATTTAAACACTAGAAAAGTAATCGGCTGGTCCTTGAGTGAAACGATGGATGCCACCTCAACAAGTGTAGCGGCTTATCAAATGGCCGTCCTTCATCGAGCTCCCACGGCGGATTTAATTTTTCATTCCGACCGAGGCGTTCAATATGCTTGCACGGAATTTAAAGCACTACTTAGTCAAAGTGAAGTTCGACAAAGCATGAGCCGTAAAGGCAATTGTTGGGATAATGCGGTAGCAGAATCTTTTTTCAAAAGCTTAAAAGTAGAATGGCTTTATGGCCAGCAATTTGAGAATCAAGCTCAGGCCCAAATGGCTGTCTTTGAGTACATTGAATGTTGGTACAATACCAGGAGGAGACATTCTGCTATCAACTATTTAACGCCCAACGAATTTGAACAACTTTTATTAAATCATCCAAGAGCTGTTTGTGCTTAACTTTTTCTCCTGCTTTTTATTGCAAGTCCAACCTGTTTAATGGACAAACACGCTATATCAAGTGTGTTTGTCCTATTTCTTAGCCTAAACTGTGATACATACCTTAAATATTAGCACCAAGGAATAGCGGTTCAAATTGGTGGACGAGAGGCTCCCCATGTGGGTGGGCTATTAAGATTATCTTTCATTATCACATCGAATATTAAGAAAAGCCAGTCCTAGACTGTATTGAGGGGGGTACTTTTACCTTCTTACATGGTAAGTGTTGGCCTGTCATTTTGTACCATAACAGGATACTGCCAATTTGGCATTTAGTTGTCTTTAGTTGCTTTTTATTGGGCGATTCGGTGATAATTCCGCCATTTAGGCGGCAAAATCTGGTTGGCACATTAAATGATGGTTTATCGTATAAGTGTATTGTTAGCTTTTTTAGTCTTGATTTTAAGTTGACAACATGTTTCGTTATTATAGCATATAATGGATTGGATCTTAAATACAAAGGTTTGAAGGGAATCTTACCTTTTGTAGCATAGCTATTTAACGAATCAATATTAACCGAAACCTTATACCAATGGGAAAACCATTTAAAATCTTATCTATTGATGGGGGAGGTATAAAAGGCCTTTACTCAAGTACGATTCTAGAGCATCTTGAGGCAGAGTTCGAATGTCGTATTTCTGATCATTTTGATTTACTATGTGGTACTTCTACAGGTGGTCTTATTGCACTAGGTCTTTCTCAAAAAATATCTGCGGAAGACATAAGTGATATTTACAAAGAGAAAGGAGATGAGATTTTTCCTAGTAGAAGCCCTTGGATGAGATGGTTTGAATGGATTGAAGAAAAGTATTTTGGTGGTAAGTTTTTCCCAGGGCAAACCTTTTGGTTTGGTAAATATAACAATGAAAATCTCAAGGCTATTTTGGAGTCGATGTTTGGTGGAAAGCGGGTAAAAGACACCAACAACCTACTCTGTATTCCTACATACAGCGTAACTGATGGCAGACCGTGGGTCTTCAAGTATGACCACAAAGAGGGGAATCTTAGCCGAGACAATGAAGCTTTATATGTTGATGTTGCACTTGCAACTTCTGCTGCTCCGACTTACCTTCCTATCCATGAAATATCCTTTTACAATAACAAACAGTTTGTTGATGGTGGAGTATGGGCTAATAACCCAACGCTTGTTGGAGTGATCGAGGCGATCAGGTATTTCGTGGGGCCGGGAAAAGAGTATGATTCCCTACAAGTACTTTCCATCTCTAGTTTGTCGAATGCTAAAGGTAAGCCTACGGGATGGAGAAAGAAAAGATCATTTATCGGTTGGCGGGGAGACTTGTTTGATGTATCTATGAATGGCCAGAGTATGTTTACCGATTATATTATGAGCAGTTTGGCTATTACTGATACGATCCCTATTGAATACTACCGGATACCGAGTGCTGATATTTCCCATGAACAGGTACAGTTGGTCGATATGGATGCTACGTCAAAGAAGTGCATTGATTTACTTTGTGGAAAAGGCAACGACATGGGGACTCTGTATCGTAAGAAAGACGAAATTAAATCATTTTTTGCTTCCCATAAAACATATCAAATCTAATACTATGGCAAACTGTCACACATTATTCGCAACAGATTTTAATTCTATTATAAGGCTCAACGATTCCAAGCGAAAGAGTCTTAAAAAATCACGTAAAGCTCTACGTGACCGGATACGAAAATATTTTAGGGAAAATAAACCCTATGAACTACAGCCAAAGTTTTCTAGTCAAGGCTCAATGGTAATCGATACCATTATAGAACCTATTCCACGAAAAGAAAAGATTGATGGTAAAGAGCAAACTGTTCTGTACTATGATGTCGATGATGGTGTCTATTTCATCGGTAATCAATTTGACCGTAAAGCTGTACAAACATATCACAACTGGATACGTGAGGCTGTTGATGGGCATACAGCTATACCTGCTAAAGACAAAAATACTTGTGTAAGAACCCTTTTTGCCGATGGACACAATATCGATCATCCTATCTATTTTAAAGACGGTAGCGTGCCAGAACTAGCACATATGGCAAAAGGGTTTACCCAAAGCGACCCGAAAGCATTTCGTGATTGGTTTGAGGTGCAGGTAAAGGATAAGCCCCAACTTAGAAGGCTAGTCCGTTACATCAAAGCATGGTGTGATTACCGTAAGTTTACACGACCAGACCAAAAATTGCCTAGTGGTTTTATCATGACAATACTGACCTGTCAGAATTATTATGCCCATGATCGAGACGATATTGCTTTAAAAGAGACTTTGGTGCTGATTAAGGATGCTCTTCGCCGAAACTTTACTTGTTATCGCCCCACAATCGACACTACAGAGAATCTGCTAATAGAGTATTGGAATCATAGGGTATCTCTCATAGAGCAACTGGGTGTGTTCATCACAAATGGTAATGCTGCCTTAGAGGAACGGAATCACAAGAAAGCATGTGGACATTGGCAAAAGAGCTTTGGAGATAGGTTTCCATGTCAAAACGCCAAAGATGAAGACGAAAACCTTTCTTCTGTCTATCTAAGTTCTGTGGCTAGTAATTCTCGCCCTTATGCTCAATAGTAGGACAAGTATGAGTGGATACGAGGTGTTTCACAGTCAGCTTAGAGATGCCGTAGCGAAGTATCCTTCGCTCAAAATAATACGAGGACATGGCCCTGCTTTTTTGAAAGGTACTTTTGATGTGGTCGATGATACAGGGAAACAGTGGGACTCTTTTGAGATCGAAATAAAACCAACCGCTAATTTCCCGAAAGCATTCCCCTTACTTTTTGAGGTGGGGGATAAAATACCTAAGATTGCGGATTGGCATATCTACGAAGACAAAAGGAACTGCTGTATTACTTTACCGATACTGGAAAATATTTTTTGCAAAGGCGGTATTACCATTGCTCAGTTTATTCACCATCATGTGAGACCTCATTTATTTAACCAAGCGCATAGAAGAGCTTTTGGTTTCTATGCTAATGGGGAATACGATCATGGGGTTCTTGGAAAGTGGCAGTACTATATGGCCTTGTTCGGTACAGCAAGTACAACTACTATTATCGACTATTTAAAAAGATGTATTGGACTTAAAAAATGCCTAAATAAAAAATCTAAATGTTTTTGTGGTAGTGATCGGAGGATGCGTAAATGCCATTATGAGGTATATGCAATGCTAAAAGCAGTAGATAAATCTATACTTTCTTTTGAGTTGGTAGAACTTAGACAATCATTACAATTATCATAATCAAATATAGTATGTCTGGATATCCACAAACGCTTAAATATTTCATGTGGCCTTGGCAGGTATATTTTCGAATATTATCTCAGAACAGTGCGAAAAACTTATTCGGAACACTTGATAGAGGATTAAGACCTAATGTATTCCTAATAGGTTTTTTAGTAGCAGAAAGAAATGATAGGCATCCCATATGCATTGACCCTGAAATAATAGATTATACTCTCGATGAATTTGAAAACCTACAAGATGTTGCCAATGAATTATATCGAAATAGTGATGATAGTCGGATGTTTTATACCGGGTCAGGAATGCAAGAAGAAATGGATAATCGGCACAGAGAGGAGTACTTTAGACGAGCATTGGAAAAAATATTAAACGAATCCCAAAATAATACTGGCAAAATATGTTTCGTATCACCAGGGGTTATTATTGCAGGTTATAAGGTATTCGTTATACTGGAACTAAATAAAAGTGTATATGAACTACATACTCATCTAAAAAGGGTGGACCCTATGGAGAGGATGAAGAAATATTTTTCTTTTCTTGAAGCAACAAAAGACGTATTTCTAAATACTAGTGCATTGCACTTACACTTACCTGATCCTGGTAAGAGTCTCTCTTCTGATGTTAGAACTAGTGAAGAGATATTTAAAAGAGCTGCATTAAGGTTCATGCACTCCCTTGCTTGGGCTGGTCGTAATATTAATGACTTGTTTGACTCCTGTAATGAAATTGCCACGACATTGTATGAAGGTGGTGAAAACTATGGGCACCTTATTATTGCCGAACCAGATCACCCAGACATAGACATGAAATTGAGTTTAGAAGCACCTTTTGGTGTTCATGATTACAGAAAAGCGCGTAAGTTTCTACAACTGTCAGATAGAGTTACTGGAGTTATCTATTGCGCAGATCAGGTATTAGGCCTTGGAAGAATTACATCTAACTATGACCCGGAGACAGAATCCATTTTTAGTATACGATTTAAGGGGTTTGGTCGCTGGGAGGTGAAACACAACGATTTAGTTCTTATGAAGGTTAAAAATGGTGTACCACGACTTCCCCAAGAAGTAATCAATAAGGCAGCATTTTTTGCTGATGCTAAACGGATTTTTGGTGTGATATCCAATGAAAAGATGAGCCTGCTATATGAGCTATCTTTGGCCACTACTAAGCAAAAGAAAGGAGCAATGCTTATTATTACGAAAGAAGCCGAAAATGAGGCTTTGAGATTAAAAAGCAGATGTATACCCATTAAACCAATTAAACTTGATGCAACACTTCTTATAAATCTAACATCCATTGATGGAGGCGTTTTGATTAATCCAGATGGTGTTGTATATGCTCATGGTGTTATTCTAGATGGTATCGTTGGAGATTTAGGAGATCCTGCTAGAGGATCACGATACAACGCTGCAATAACGTATCAGGAGAATCAAGGCCTTGATAAACCAACGATGATTGTAGTGGTGTCAGAGGATGGTATGGTAGATATTTTACCTACATATATACCCAAGATTAGGCATTCTGCAATTACAGAGGTGATAAGCATCTTAGAGAGGCTGACATCAGCTTCTACTTTTAATAGAGGACAATTTTATGAGGCTATGGAGTGGCTAAAAAATCGACAATTTTACCTGACACTCGAGGAATGTGAAAAAATAAACGAATTAAAAGATCAGCTGACAATACTGGATAAAGAATCAGAAGAGCATACCATGTGGATTATACATCAGGATGTATC
>JBCBWU010000317.1:0-5848 GCA_039816955.1 Bacteroidota bacterium | reverse complement strand
CTGTTGTTGAACCTAATATTTCTTCAACTTGATTATTGAAGTAATACCTAATTGCTTGACCATCATTGACAAACTCACCCGTCCCTATTGGAGTAAAGCGATTTCCACTTGCACTGTAAACTATCTGCCCAGCTATCTCTTCAGAAACCCCTTGAGATTGTCGAATTCGATTTACCCCAAATAGGCCGCCTACTGCAAAATCGTCAATAGTGGCACTATTGTTATTACATAAATAAGTCAGGCCCCGTTCATCGCCTTCTAATGGGGAGGTAGCATTATCTCCTTGCCCTAAATTGCCTATATCCAGATCGGAATAATTGTTTCTCCGAATTTCATTGTTGAATTCACCCAGGTCGCGGCAAATTGTACCGGCAGTATGCGTAGCATTTCCAACTACACCAACGAAATTATTTTCCTGTAGAGTAAAGCCTGCTAAACCCATTTCCAGTATCACCCCAATTTGGTCGCCATTCGAAGCAGAAGCATGTGGTAAGTTACCCAACATGAAATTATTATTTAGTAGAGTAGCATTACTTACTCCATTATTATACAGACCGATGTAGCAATCTTCAAAATCAATCTGTTTGATGGTGTAAGGCCGAATCTCGTTGGCATTGGTGATTTGCACCCCATAACCCAGTCCAACAAAATGGCCTCGATCAAAGCTATTACAAGGATAAGTATTCCCCGTACAGCGGGCATCTACTGTAAAACCGGACTCTGAGGCTCGAATACCCCAGCCGTATGCTTCAATATTAGAAGCAGTAAGGCCTTGGCTATTAATGAAATCACAGCCTAAAAATCGTATGCCATTTACATCCGTCATAGCTATAAATACCTCAAATGGAGTACTCAGTGCATAACTGTTGTCAGTAATGAAATTACAGTCTGTGAAGCGACCAAAGTAATTCCGGGGCTGTCCCTGCTGGCTGGTAGCATAGGGCCAGAAATTGCTAAACGATGCAAATTCTACTGCCATTTCATTATTTATGAAAGTTGTTCCAGTACTGAATATCTGTCCACCTGCCTCATTGCTGGTTGGTCCATAGAGCTTCACCGCAGTGAGTGCGTTGCTTATAACAGCTCCTGAGCGTGTGTCCAATCTACCCTGAGCACTAACGCCGCCAATCGGGTATTGTGATCCATCTCCTCCCCAAACTTCAACACCTTGCCAGCTCTTATTATCACAGGGGAAACCGGTTAAGGTGCCTTCTAAAATCACTCTGGCGTCTGGCTTAATAATTAAACTACTCTCCGGTGAAAACCGGACCGTAATTCAGGACCCAATGGTCAGGATTGCTCCGGGTTCAATTTCCAGTGTACCATCAATATAGATGAGCTGTTCATGTTCATCCGGCAGAGTCGTTTGGGACCAAACTGTCTCGGAGTTAATCGAAATGCTACCAATGATAGTGTTCTGTAGAACCGGGGATGTAGCAATAATACTTTTTATTCTTAGGGCTTGTCCGGCACTTATCTGTGTTCGACAACTCTCAAGGGTTGCAGCCATTACGTTGTTAACGGGGGGCATGTAGATATCCCCATTCTCATCCCTTAACGTTTGGTCGTCAGGTGAATAAATAGCACAAAAAGGAGGCAATGGCGAGTCACCCCAGGCAATGTTATCACAAGACCCATCGGCAGAGCTCCATCTAAGCGGATCAGCGCCGGTATCTGCTACGTAATCACCGCAGTTATTTCTATTGTCTTCATCACCCTGTACAAGTTCACAACATTGGGTGGGGTCAGACTGGTCATCTCCGTTGCAGTCTTGTCCACCTTCGGTGACCGTGCCGTGATAAGTATGCCAAAGACCAAGGCAGTGCCCCATTTCATGTATGAGTGTAGCAGTCTGGATAGTTGGAGTGATTTCACCATTGATTGAGAAACTACCAGCAGTCCAGAAAGCTATACTTGGAATGTTTTCGGCTCGACCAGCTAATGTAGTCGTAGCTTCATCCGGGCCGAGGAAAATATTAATACCATCACTTTTAAAACTACTTTCATTGAAGAAAGAACAATAGTTAGGAGGAAGACTAGCAATGGGGGATTGACTAGGGAAAAAATAGGCAGGGTCAGATACAGGGACTGTACTCGTCTGACAATCCCAAATCAAATGAATACCATAATCATCGTAGAAGTCAATTAGCCGATCCATCGCATCAAATACGGCGTTGTCAGGTTGACCAGAATTTAGGTCAGCAGCACGACGGAGTACGTTCACGTACATCCGAATGTAAACATCATCTCCACCTCCTCCCAATTGGGGAGATGGAGGTGAATTATAATTGATGTATCCTATTGATCCGAACCCACCGCCAATGGTGCCGCAAAACCTGCGTATATGATGAACCAATGGCTAAACAACAAACTAGTGTGGATATGCTGATTTGAGGTGAGGGAATACAGCGTAAGATAAACTTTAGCGCGCGCATAGAATTGAAATTTTAAGTAGCATAACTCTACCATAAGTAGGCTAGCATAGCTACTCTTAAATTGTTAAACAGAGAGAAATTGTATGTGCGAATTCATAAGAATCGCTTCGTTGTTAAAGTTAGTGAAAAGTTTAATAATCGCAGTCCCAGAGACTATACACATTTTCCCTTCCTGAACTAAATTCCCGATTCAAACCTTACCTTTGCGACTCTCAACACCCAAAAGAATTTCAACATGCAAAAAATCTTGGTGGCCAACCGAGGAGAAATTGCCCTACGGGTAATGCGTACAGCCCGGAGAATGGGTATTTCTACTGTTGCCGTGTACTCAGAGGCAGACCGCACTGCACCGCATGTCCAATTTGCGGACGAAGCTGTTTTGCTAGGTCCTCCGCCTTCGAGTGAATCCTATCTGCTGGGTGACAAAATTATTGAGGCCGCTTTAGAATTAGGCGTAGATGGTATTCACCCTGGTTATGGATTTTTGAGTGAAAATGCCGCCTTTGCGGAAGCTGTTGAAAAAGCGGGCCTGAACTTCATTGGGCCTAAATCGCACGCCATTCGGGTAATGGGCGATAAGCTGACCGCCAAGGACACGGTGAAGAATTATGATGTACCCATGGTACCCGGTGTAGATCATGCAATCACCGATGTAGCAGAGGCTAAGAAAATTGCGGTAGAAGTAGGTTTCCCGATCCTCATTAAAGCCTCCGCTGGTGGTGGTGGAAAGGGAATGCGAATTGTTGAGAACGTTGAAGAGTTTGAAGAGCAAATGGAACGTGCTGTTTCCGAAGCCGTTTCTGCCTTTGGCAATGGGGAGGTTTTTATAGAAAAGTTCGTCAGCTCACCACGTCATATCGAAATTCAGGTCTTGGCGGATAGCCACGGTAATGTTGTGCACTTGTTCGAACGCGAATGCAGTATTCAGCGTCGTCACCAGAAGGTAGTGGAGGAAGCTCCATCTGCTGTACTTACCTCTGAGTTGCGGGCCCGTATGGGAGCCTCTGCGGTGGAAGTAGCTCGCTCATGTGACTACCTCGGTGCGGGTACGGTAGAATTTCTGTTGGATGCTGATCACAATTTCTACTTCCTGGAAATGAATACGCGTCTACAGGTGGAGCACCCGGTTACGGAGCTCATCACCGGTATTGACCTAGTGGAGATGCAAATTCGGATTGCCCGCGGTGAGGCGATGCCATTTACCCAAGAAGATTTGGAGATCAAGGGACATGCCCTCGAGTTACGGGTATACGCCGAGGACCCCATGAATAATTTCTTGCCGAGTGTCGGTAAGCTAGAGCGCTATCGCCTACCGGAAGGAGAAGGTATCCGGGTAGACGGTGGTTTCACGGAAGGTATGGACGTTCCTATCTACTATGATCCCATGCTGTCAAAACTAGTAACCTACGGAGACAATCGCGAAGCTGCCATGCGTCTAATGGTTGAGGCAATTGAAGCTTATGAGGTGGAGGGCGTAGCAACAACGCTTCCTTTCGGAAAATTTGTCTGTCAGCACGAAGCTTTCCGCTCCGGTAATTTTGATACCCACTTCGTGAAGCAGTACTACCAGCCCGAGATGCTGGAAGAGGCCATGCAAGAAGAGGCACGGGTAGCTGCCGCCCTGGCCAAACAACTGTGGACTAAACAAAATCAACAATTGGATACTCCAGCGCCTGCTCAAGCCGATTGGTGGGAGCAACGGCGTTAAGCCAGTTCGGTCGTTTGCAGTAGTTCCAAACCTTCCATGATCAAGTGATGTTTCTGCGGATACTGAGCTGCTAATGCCTGAGATAGTTGTCTATTTCCGACTGCAGTTCAGTGCTGGCCGCTAGTTCCCTTAATTCTAAAGCCAGTAACCAATCACCAGGATGTTCCGAACGCAGTAACTCCAAAATGGAGTTAAGTTCCTGATCCGTGGTACTGGTGCTTTCACGAAGCGTTCGCACCCGTTCGTACAAGCCCTCTAGCTGTAAAGTTGCTGGGGACTTCTCTGGCTTTTTCGTCAAAGTCTGCGAAGGCTCGTATAGGTTGGGAAAGGAGAGATAATCAGCCGCACCAGCAAAAGCAGAAACTACTTCTTTGCCAATAGCGAGATCGTAGACACCCCATTCCGGGCGAAAGAGGATCTCCTCACCGTAGGTGACGGTGCAATTAGTCAATTGGATCAACATCAGTTTGCCCTGTACATTGCGAATACCCGTGACGTTTTGCCCCTCTACTTTTATGCCACTTTCAAATTCGAAGGATAGCCATTCTCCATCGTAGAAGTTGTAGGCCTTGAGATCATAAGGTCCCATATCTTCGATCGCCAGGCTAATGTTTTTTAGTTTCCCGATCGGGGAGCTGAATCCATCCTGATGAGCAGCTACGCCGTGGCCAATCAGTTCTTTTTCCCGGTAGGCCAAAGCGGTGGATCCCCTTGTTTTGAAGAAAATTATTTCTCGATCTTCATTTAAGATCATGCGCTCAAATCGTCCGGAAATTTGTAGTCCGGTGCTCAGTTCAATCGTGCCCACCATCCGAGAGTCGATCAAGGATTGTAGCCCCCGATACCCACCTTTTCTTACACTCATGGTATTGGCAAACTCCTCCAGGACCTGCATAAGGTGTGAGAAGTCGGGCGTAACGTACAGTTGTGGCTGGGGTTGTGTGATGTCAAAGTCTTGCTGGGTCGCGGCAATGCTGTAAGGAATCTTCTTTACGGCTGGGCGCATGCAGGACTTACTCTCACCAATGGAGGATAGCAGACCCGCTCCGTAGATTTTTGGATCTTCCAGCGGACCGATCAGGCCGTACTCCACTGTCCACCATTGCAGATTCCTGATCATAGCCATTTCCGATCGCGGTGCCTCCAGGGCTTGGAGGCGCTCAATTTCTGCTTCGGCAGCGGCGATATCTTCCTCAGGGACTCCCTCGGCTTCCTTTAGAATGGAGAGTTTACGTGCTGCCTCATATAGATCCAGATCGTATTTAGAGAGGATCGCTTTGGCACCAACGGCACCCAGTCGACGCAAATATTCAGCGTAGTCCGGATTAGCGATAATCGGGGCGTGTCCGGCTGCTTCGTGGATGATGTCCGGCGCCGGAGTATATTCGATATTTTCCAGCTGACGGATGTCAGAAGCAATAACCAGAACCTTGTAGGCTTGGAATTCCATGAAGGCATTTGGGGGAATAAAACCATCTACTGCCACGGCTGCCCAACCGATTTCCTTGAGGATGCGGTTCATGCCGTACATATTGGGAATATCATCGATGAGCACCCCGGTCTGGCTTAAACCTTCCAAATACGAATCGTGCGCAACCTGAGCCAAGTACTGAACATTCTTGCGCATCACGTAGCGCCAAACGGCACGATTAATAGGGGTGTATTCCTCGTAATTCTGCGGCTTGATGAATTGCTTCAAATGCGG
>JBCBWU010000316.1:0-5965 GCA_039816955.1 Bacteroidota bacterium | reverse complement strand
CAACCAGGTAGGGAGTCGAGCGATGACCTTACGCATGAAAGGCGAAGTAGAAAAACGGTCAATCAACGGATTTCTCGGGCTTATCATAGCCAACCAAAAGATTCCGTCTGAACCGCGACTGATCCCGTCAGGAAAGGCGGGTAGGTTTTCAATGAAGATATCCGTTTGCCCTGCTTTGGGGCCTTTGAGATAGTAACGGACGGTACGATAATTGCTGGTTTCATTCACCAGCACAAAGCTAGTGTCAGCAGCGACCGCAATGCCATTAGCAAAATAGACGCTATCCAGTAGGGTAGTAGTGGTACCACTTGCAGGGTCAAAGACGAGGAGCCTGCCCAGTGGCCGGTGTTCAAGTAAGTCGAGCTTGTAGTCGTGGATGCCCCAATAGTCAGAAGCATCGGAGAAATAAACCTTACCATCGGGACCGACTTCCACATCATCGGTGAATTTGAAGGGGCGTCCATCCGTTTCAATACTCATGACGCTTAGCTCGTGAGCAGAATTCAGGCGTAGCAGCCCCTTAATAGCATCAGCAATGTAGAGGTTTCCGGCAGCATCAAAATCAAGTCCGAGTGGTCGGCCATTGGTATTGACCAGAACTTCGGGTTCGTCTTGCCCATCCGTAAAGCGCAGGATTCTTCCGTCAACCGCTGCGCCATAAACGCGGCCCAGGCTATCCACTGCGACGTCTTCGCAGGCCAGGCAGGCTTTGTGGCGAATTTGTACTGCTTGCAGTTGGGTGTTTTGTTCGAATACGCCGCTGTAACCCGGGTTAGGCGGGGCGTTCCACAGCTGTGGATTTACATTGATTGGCCAAAAAAGGAGATAGAGGATGGAGAGAAGAAGAAACAGTCCAATTGCTTTAAGAACTCTTTTCATGGTAGATTTTTTCCTGCTTAAACTTGTGGTTGTAGCACAATTATCAGCGTGCTAGGAACGGGAACTAGAGAAGTGGTTTTTTATCCGTTTCTTAGTGATCGTGCTGTTGTTAAACTTCTAAAAGTACAATATTCCAATGCGATATCTAAAGTGGGGGCTTGGACTCCTGTTGTTGCTACTCATCGGTGGGTATTGGTTTGCCCGACCCACCTTACTAGTAGGTACCGGTTATGCGGCCAAGATGGCCTGTTCTTGTCATTATCTGCAAAACCGGAGCCTGGACGATATTCACGCCGCTGATCTAAATTTTTCTGCTTTAAAAATGATGAGCCTAGAGCTGCGGGAAGCTGAAAAGCAGGTGGAAGCTTCTTTGTTTGGGATTG
This sequence comes from Bacteroidota bacterium, assembly GCA_039816955.1. Classification (GTDB taxonomy): domain Bacteria; phylum Bacteroidota; class Bacteroidia; order Chitinophagales; family Saprospiraceae; genus Lewinella. Next base: position 4,703 of record JBCBWU010000316.1, on the reverse strand, counting down.
TTAGCCAAGCTGCGCAATACATTCCCGGGCGAGGCTGTGTATTACTGGCCAATGCAGATCAAGCTGCGCCAGTAGACCTACCGGAAATTTCAGCTACCGCAAACGCGCTCCCTACCTACGATACACTTCCTGCTGATTTAAATCTGGCGGCCCTAAAGACGGCGGTAGATCAAGCTTTTGAACCAGTGGCGGGTGGCGGTACTCGTGGTATAGTAGTGCTGCACAATGGCAAGTTAGTGCACGAACAATATGCTGATGGTTTTGATGCCAATACACCTCTTCTTGGCTGGTCGATGACCAAGAGTTGGACGAATGCCCTAATTGGAATAATGGTGAAAAATGGGAAGCTGAATCTGGAGCAGGATCATCTTTTCCCCGAATGGGAAAACGATGAACGAGCCGAGATTCGGTTAGCAGACCTACTACACATGAATAGCGGACTGGATTGGAACGAAGCCTACGGTGGTGCCTCTGATGCCACGCGAATGCTCTACACGCAAGCAGATATGGCTGATTACACTATGGATAAGTCATTAGCCTATGACCCAGATACGCACTGGGTTTACTCTTCCGGTACAACCAACCTGCTAACAGAACTGATCCGGCAAACCTTCAATGACGACGAAGCCTACTGGCAATTTGCGCGTGATAGTTTGTTCGCACCAGCGGGGATGCAGTCCGCGCGCATCGAGGTGGACCAGTCTGGCAATTTTGTAGGTTCTAGTTATGGATGGGCTACTGCCCAGGATTGGGCTCGTTTTGGGCAGCTGTATCTGAACGAGGGTAGGGGAGGTGATCGCCAAATTTTACCGGAAGATTGGGTGAGCGTATCTACTGTACCGGCAGCTGGCTCTAATGGAATCTACGGCGCACAAATTTGGCTACCTGATCCTGCTGAGTTACCGGATGTCCCAAAAGACTTGTTCCTCTTTCGAGGTTTTCAGGATCAGCGCATTGCTGTCGTTCCTTCGCGCAATTGTGTGATCGTGCGACTAGGAATGAACGAGGACCGTAAGTTCCCACTTAATCGATTCCTGACGGGAGTCCTGGCCACATTGCCACCTGCAGGTTAGAACGCTGGTATGGGCGTACCACTGGTTTCAGTCAGGGTGCGGAAATAAGCTGCGACCTGCTCCAATACGGAGGAACCATGTTTGTTAATGATCTCGCGGCCATCAATGGAGGCTACCCGAGTCAATTCGCCCATGGTGCCCGTAGTGAAGACTTCGTCGGCCGTATAGAAATCTGTCAGGGATAGTCGGCGCTCCTCGGCTGGGATTCCATGCTTTTGGCACAGTTCTAGGATGGTGCCTCTAGTTATTCCCGGTAAGCAGAAGTCGGCGTAGGGCGTTAATACTTTTCCCTTTCGGATACAAAATACGTTTACACCATTGGCTTCCGAGATATAACCTTCACTATCAAGCATGAGCCCCGCATCCGCCCCCGCATAATTAGCCTCGATCTTAGCCAGGATATTATTGAGCAAGTTATTGTGGTGAATCTTGCTGTCCAGATGGCGTGGGGAATTACGTCGGACTGAACTGGTCGCCAGGGTGATAGATGGAGGATACACCGGTGGTTTCCATTCTGCCAGGACAATCAGGCCACAACCGTACTGATTGAGTCGTGGGTCCATGCCAGAGGTGATCTTCTCACCACGGGTAAGCGTAAGGCGAATATGTACGCCGTCGCGCATACCGTTGGCTTCGAGCGTATCAAAAATGGCTTTCGTAATTATCTCATTGGTGGGTACCGCCTTGAAGTCGAGGGCATGAGCACTATTTTGCAAACGCTCCAAGTGGTGGTCCAAGTGGAAGATGCGTCCATCATACACGCGAATTCCCTCCCAAACGGCATCGCCGCCTTGTACAACACTATCGAAAACACTGATCTTGGCATCATCGCGGTGCAGTAGGGCACCGTTAACGTAGACTTTAATATCCTTATTCTTTGGGTTGAGTTGTTGGAGCATAACTTGATGTAACAGTTGTAAGTTGCTGGTTAACAATATTTAAATTCGACCTTCGGTGTTGTAAAGTTCTTCTTCCAGGAGCAGCGACTCTTCGCCAATATTTTTCCAATTAATGTAGCGCTCCAGATGATAGTTATCCAGTCGGTTGTGGTAGAAGTAGAGTGATTTGAAACTGTCACTCACGATGCGCCCTTTCTTATTGAAATAAAGTGGGCTCAGTGCGTGGAAGTTACCCAGGTGCTTAATGCCATCTTCCAGTATAAAGTCCACTGACTCGTGGATGCCCTGGTCCAACTTAATCTGCTCGAGCTTTTCCATGCTTAATAAGCGAGTACGAAGTTGGTTAATAATGTCGCCCAAGGCTGGTCTGGGGAAAATGAATTCCTCCGCAGGGAGACGCAATATACCGTAGAGACCTAGCTGCGGATTTTGGTTTTTCAGCAACTCAAAGGCGGCAAAGGACACCAAGTGGCTGGTAAGAACGATATTGTCTTTGTGGTAACGCTCTACTACTTTTTCCCCCAAGAGGTTGGTGTATTCACCTTCCCGCTGGATATCGGCGTTAATTTCACCCTTTTCGTTGGTGAAATAATCCCGCAAGTTGATCTGTCGGCCTTGCTGATCATAGCTGTATCCGTCTGCATCTACAGGGTTGCCGAGTACATCCATAGGTTGCCCAAAGGATAAAGTAATATCGTTTCCTTTGGAGAAAACCCGCCAGGCAAAGCGCAGGACTCGCAAAGGACTGTAGGAGCTATCCTTGGTCTTCAGGTATTGTTCTTTTCCAATCTGCCGCAAGTATTGTTCAATTAGAAACTCAGCCTCCAGGACAAAATGGTAACCGAGCACTAGCGGCACAATGAAGACCTTCTCATCACGATCTTCTTGATAGATTCTCCTTTGCGCCTCTACAGTCGTACCCAATAATCCCAGTTTTAGCTTGTCCTCTAATCTACCGGAACGCGAGCGGGTACCACCCGGAAAGAACAGACTATTCACCCCACGCTTGATTGATAGCATACTCATTGCCTTGAGCGTTTCGAGGTAGATGCTATTTTTCTTACGCCGATCTACTCGGTAGGCACCCAGGCGGTTCATGAAGTAGGCAGTGTAGCCGGTATTGTACAAGTTGAGCCCAGCCCCATAGCTGAAAGAGGGGAGCCCCATTGCCTTATCCATGGCGTAGCCAATGAGAATGGAGTCGAGGTTGCTAAAGTGAGTTGGGACAACGACTACTGTTCCCTTGTGAAATAGCTTCCTGACTGTTTCCACGTGTCCGTGGACCATCAACTTATCAGTCAGTTTATGCTGTTTACCCCAGAGGCCTCTGATACTTCTTAAGGCAGCGGTATTCAGAAGGCGAGTGAAGAAAAAGGTCAGAAACCGGCGGGCAAACAAAAAAGTATTGATCTTGAAGGTACCCACAATTTCTTCCGTGTAGCGATGCACGATTTGTTGTAGGTGTTCGCGGTTAGTTTCCTTGGCCTCCTGTGGCTTTGTATCCATAGAGAGCCGCACGTGGCGGCGACCAATCCGCTTCCAAAACTGCTTTTCTTTTGGTGGGTCTACCTTCCATGGCTCTTCTTTGATTCGAATACGCTCTTTGTAGATCGTCTTAGAAATCATGTCCCGGGTCTTTGCTGGCGCTAGGCTATTGAGCTTGTCTACTGTATATTCCTCAATTTCCCGGACGAAGTTGCGGCGGTCTTCACTCAACTTATTGATCGGCCAGTCTTCCATATTCGGAAAGACTGGTGGGAGCATGGTCTTGTTTTTTTTGCTCATAGTTCTGCAATGCGTTCCAGGGTTTCCGAAATGATTTGAAGTACGTCGTCACGCCCCACTTTTTTAGTGGAGCTGGTAATGATATCCGGTGGTAGCTCCTCCCAGTATTCGAGTAAGGCCGCACGTATAGCTTCAATGTTCTTTTCCAGTTCGTGGGGTTTACAGCGGTCGGTCTTGGTGTAAATAAGGATAAAAGGAATCCCCATTTCACCCAACCAGTTGATGAACTCTATGTCTACTTGCTGTGGACCAATATTACCATCTACAAGCACAAAAACACATTGGAGTGATTCTCGTTTTTTGAAGTAGTGTTCCATCATCAGCCGCCAGGTTTTGCGCAGCTTTTTTGACACTCTGGCATATCCATAGCCTGGTAAATCTACCAGATACCAACCATCATTAATCAGATAGTAATTGAGATGCTGGGTTTTACCGGGTACATTGGAAATTCGGGCCAGCCCGGTACGTCCGGTAAGCATATTGATAAGCGAAGATTTGCCTACGTTGGAACGGCCAATAAAAGCAAATTCTGGTTTGCCGTCTTTCGGGGCTTGCCGCTGTTCAGGAAAGCTCCCTTTGAATTCGATATCGTGAATGGTAATACTCATATTATAGTATCAGCTAGTGAAGGGCTGATTACCCCTGAGATGTGAATGGTAAAGAAAAAATGGTAGAAATGTAGAATTGAGGAGAAGTAAATCTTAGAAGGTTAGAACAATAGGATTCAGTAGGGGGGATGAGTTTTTGGGGTAGACCGCCTCCGGCGGGCCCTCCCTTACCCGAGCCAGTCATAACCACCAACCACCTCGTGGCTAGTAGCATGGGATTCACACCCTTTATTTGGTTGTTATTCCACTTTGGCATAATGCTGCAGACTGGCTAATAACAAACATAATCAAAATCCGGAAGCAAGCGTCGAGAACCAGACAAAGTGTTCTGTGTTATG
>JBCBWU010000315.1:0-6043 GCA_039816955.1 Bacteroidota bacterium | reverse complement strand
ACAGTCTCAAACACCCAATTTCGAAGTCCACTGACAACTGTCTACCGTCCACTGATAACTGACCACTGTCTACTGACCACTGTCCACTGTCCACTGTTTACCGTCCACTGATAACTGACCACTGACCACTGACAACTGACAACTAACCACTGACCACTGACCACTAACCACTTGATTTCACTGTAAGAAACGAAAAACACCACTAAGGGTAGGAGAATTAAAGGGCTTAATTATTGACGAGGTTGTTTTGTAGGGCAAACACCAGCAATTCAGAGGAGGAACTCAGATCCAACTTCTTGAGAATGTTTTTACGATGAGTGTACACCGTATGGGTACTCAAGTGAAGTTCTGCCGCGATCTCTTTAGCTACTAGCCCTCGCCCAATTAAACTGACGATTTCAATTTCACGCCTGCTGAGCGTGGATAGCGGTTTTTCTTCTTTAGTGCCAGAGCCATCCAACAGGTAGTCAAGCACTTTAGCACAGAAGAATTTTTCTTTGCGCACAGCGGCTCTAATGGCATCATCCACCTCCTGCTCACTACATCCTTTGGTAATGAAAGTGGGAACACCGCTGCGTAAGAGTTGGAGAATTTGCCCCCGATCATCATTATCCGTAATGATGAGTAATTGGATGCTGGGAAAAGTCTGAATAAGATAATTAACCGTCTTGCTCGTGAAGTGAGGCGCCTGGTCGTAATCGATGATCAGTATGTCGGGAACGGCAGTGCTCAGTTGTTTCAGTAGCTCAGCCTCCGAGGTAGTTTCAAAGAGGAGCTCAATCCCCTGGATGTTGCTCAGTAGGTGCGTAATACCTGAACGAGCAAGCAATTGTGCGTCCGCAATTCCGACTGTTCTGGTGAGGTCCATAAAACTGATCTGGTTGGTGAAGATACGCGCGGGGCGTTGCTCAGCAAAATTTATTTAGACTTAATTTAAATAGCTAAAGTCATAACTAATTAAGCCTTCAATAGTTCAAGAAAGAACTCATTTCCGAGACGAGGACGAATAGAATGTGGACTGACTTCCAGCTGGAGAATTTGGAACTGCTTACTAAATAAAGCCTCGTATTCTCTGCGGGTTCCCCCAAACGGAGGCCCTGTGAAGGGAAAGGGCTTGGCAAATAAGACGCCTGCAAGCCGGCCACCAGGCCGCAAAATGTCGTACATCTTTTCTACGTATCGAGGTCGCAGGCTCGGATCAATAGCGCAGAAAAAAGTCTGTTCCAGTACCAGATCTACTTCACTGGAAAGGGGGAGGTCGAAGAAATCACCCACCAATAGGTGCTCCTCGGGGAAATTGGGGGCACTAGCGCGTAGGTGATCGAAAGCTGTTGCTGCCCAATCGCACACCATAACATTGGTAAAACCCATTTGGTGTAAGGCGATGGCCTCGTAGGCACGGCCAGCTCCTGGTATTAGAATGCGTGGATTATCTGATAAAAGAGGAGTAACGTAATGCATGAGCGGGGGAGAGGCTTGGCCAATGTCCCAGCCGGTTTGCTGGTCCTGCCAGCGCCTCTCCCAATAGTCCGCATTTAGTTTTTTCATGAAATATGGTAAGGCGTTTTCCTACCACTTATAGGTTACACCTACACTAGGTAGAATCGGTAGCTGATTAACCCGGCTGTTGGTGATACGATCCACGTAAAACACGTTGGGGCGATCATAAGCGTTAGTCACACTCAAGGTTGCTTCCAAGCCGCTGTAGCGGCCAAACTCCCAGCGGCGCTTCAGGCTCAGATCCAAACGGTGGAAGTAAGACAAACGCCCGCCGTTTAGTTCCTCATCCAACAGTACATCCAAGTTGTAGTTGCCGGTAAGGAAGTTAATCAGTACTGGATTCTGTTCCAGTGGTACGTTCTGATAGAAACCTTGTGTTTCGGTGAATGGGAAACCAGAACCGAGGTTCCAGCGTAAGCCCGCTTCCCAGTTTTTCTTTTCTCCCAACTGATAACTCGCCAGGAAGTTGACGTTGTGACGGCGATCAAAGTTGGTAGGGTATTCCTGGAAACCATCATCGCGGCGCACGAAGCCGTAGCTGTAAGTACCCCAGATGTAAGCGCGAGGTGATTCATACTTGATCGAGAAGTCCGCACCGTAGGCAAAACCTGTCTCGGTGGTGAAATCTGGATCAGTAGCCCGAAGCTTGTTCCGGTTGATGGTAATCAACTGGGTGAATCCTTTGTAGTATCCCTCAATATTGGTAGTAATGCGATCAGTGATGTCGATCTCAAAACCACCTACACCGTGGAAGGCCTTCTGTAAGCGATCATCGGTAGGCGTATTTGAGTTGGGCTCAAACAAGGTTTCTTCTGGTCCAGCCAAGAATCCGATGAAGAAGTTAACGATGTCGAGATCATTAACCGTACTGATGAGGTTCTGCGAATACAGACCACCCGCAGCTTTGAAACGGAAGGCATCTGTCACATTCCACTTCATACCAAAGCGGGGTTCCAAAGAAGCTGTATTCTGCGAAGCATAGTATTGGATACGGAATCCTGGCTCCAGAATCAGGCCACCAATCTTCTGTTTGTATTTCATGTAGGCCGAAAGCTCCGTCGTAAAGTCTTGCTGATTCAGGCCAATCCCAATCAGGTTGGTAAACTCAAAGTCGGTATTGAAACCGTTGAATTCAAAACCGTAGTCGAGCTGGCTGTTTCTACCGAAGTAAGCAAAATTCAGTAAGGCATTATAAGTGGTAATACCACTGATCCGCGGAGAACCATCTTGTTCCTGCAGTGAAATATTATAGTCACTGTAGCTCAGTGTACCGTTTAGGATGATGTTACTGTTCAGCGGAATCAGGATGAAGTTAGCACCACCACCAGCATTATCCCACTGCAAGTCAGCTACATTAGGTACTGCAAACTGATCCGTGAAGTTAAAGGCAAAAACATCCAACTTACTACCGTTGCCACCATTAACGGATAGCTTACCGTAGATGTCAGTGTAGTTGAACGGCAAGCCAATATCTTCCGGACGTAGATTTACAGTATCACCCGCGAAGGAGAAATAGTTGGTATCTACCGCGTAGCTGTACAGCTGCTTTGAAGTTTGATCCAGATAGCTGTGCTTACCAGTCAACATAAAGCTTACACTGTTACCCGTCTCTGGATTTAATGCTTGGATAGGACCTTCAATCAGTGCCTTGGCCTGAAACGGACTGGCGGAAACCAGACCACTCAAGCGACGCTGATTACCCGTCCGGGTTTGAATATCAACTACCGCTGAAACGCGACCGCCGTATTCGGCATTGAAACCACCGGTAAGTACGTCCACACTCTTGATGGTTTCGGTCTCAAAGACGGAGAAGAAACCGATGGAGTGGAATGGATTATAAATCGTTACACCGTCCAGTAAGATCTTATTCTGCACCGGAGAACCGCCTCGAATATACACCTGGCCACCCTGGTCACCAGAGGAAACTACACCCGGGATTACCGTAAGGTACTGGGCAATATCGGCTTCACCACCAGTAGCCGGTAAAGCGCGAATTTGCTTGGGCGAGACGGTCACTTTGGAAACTTGCACATCCGAACGCGCTTGTTCACGCGCGGCAGAAACGTCAACGGTAGCTAAGTTTACTGCCTCAGAAGTGAGGTAAACGCGGATATACTCAATACCCGTGCCGACATCAATGGTCTCCTCTTTGGTCCCAAAACCAGTGTAGGAGAAGACCAAGGTGTATGTACCAGGCTCCAGATTGGCAAAGGTGAAGAAGCCGTCCAGGTCGGTATTCGTACCACGGTCGGTATCTTTGATTTGCACCGTACCGTAGATGATGGCTTCACCAGATTCGTCATCGAAGACATTACCACGAATGATGCCAGTTTGTGAAAAAGCAGCAGCAGCAAAAAAGCTGAATAACAGAAGGGTAAATAATTTTTTCAAGTCGTGCGTATTTGGAAGTCAATCGGGAAGGGAGCACTTCTGATCCTCTAGGGCGAGACGAATAAATTTCGCCCTAGAGAACAATAGGCTCCGCACAATCCGCGCAAAGATATAATCATTTCTGGCAAAGTCGATGCTTCCTTAGTCGGGCGTCGGTCATTTTGGCAATGGGGTTCCTGAAGGTGGACTGGCTTTCCATTTAGCACGGCCCTAAGTCCTTATCTCCCAATGCCCTTCTCGTAGCAGGCTCGGCGTATCCGAACGAACAGGTCTTCAATATAATCTTCGTCGATTTGATCTGGCAGAGCGCTGTTCTCGTAGGCTTTTTCCACCTGTGCCATTTTGGCCTGTGCTTGCGCAATGAGTTGATCATATTCCCATTCACCCTTACGGATGGATAGCAACTCTTCTCGGTTAGGGCGCTGCACAATGATTTCACCACTGTCTAGTATCTCTTGGGCCATATCCAAGAGGCGGAAGGTGTGCATCATATTCTTGGCGTCATAGTTCTTGCCGTGGGCTATAGTTTGCGCGTAGCGAGCATCATTGCGCTGTTCTACCCAATGCCAATAATCGCGGTAATCCTTGCAGTATTTGGTATAACCATCTTTGTTGAAATACAAATGCCCAGCGGGTAATTCTCCCTTTGGGATGCTGCTCAACAAAGGAGCAGTCGCGTTCTCTTTCCGCAAAACGCCCTTGTAGCCCCTGGTATGGTCTGGATCAGTGTAGAGGCCATAAATATCCTTCATGTGGGGTATGTTGACCAAACCACAATCCTCCTGTTGAACACCTTGAATTTTCAACCACTTGTGCAGTGGTATTGAACCCTGGCCGTGCAAGACATAACAAAAGGCCAGGATGTTTTTCTTTTGTTGATCAACAGGGTTTACAATTTTTTTATTCAATCCCCGCGCTTTTTTGATCTGCGTAAACGCAAACCCGCCAAAGGTGTCTTTGCATTTTCGCGTGAGAAAAAGTGAAGCCTGTAAATGGTCCATTAAGGCATCTCGATGAAGGACTTTGTCTGGGGGAGTGCCCAGTATTTCTAGGATCGTAGGGTTGTTCTTCTTTAGTAATTCTACGAAACGCCCAAGTTCATAGTAGACCTCATCATTAGTAGCATTGGCGACTTGCGCCACATAGCGTGAGCCATACAGATGATCTTCCGGGATAATGAAAACTCCCTTGATATCTGTATCCGAATGCGGCAGGTCCAACCCGTAGGCTTTACTGCCCGAAATGCATTCGAATAGAATCAGGTTTTGCGCTTTAAGGTCAGCGATGGTCATTACTTAAGGCGAATTTGCTGGCGAAAAAACTGGTTTAGGGGCTCCGTGTCCAGTGGCTTGAACTTTGTGAGGTCTGCATTCTTTATTCGCTCCAGTGCTCCCTCAATGAAAGAGCGAGTATCTGGTGCAATTTGATGCTGATAGTCCTCAGCAGCCTTGGCCTTCAAGTCAATGAGTGCTACGATGTGCTGCTTTAGGGCATCGTCTTTAAGCATCCCCAATAGGGGCTGGATTTCCATGGGCGGTACACTTTGGTGCGCCAAAATCCATTCCGCAGCCAGGATGGGGCGTAGTACATAGAACAGCTTTTTGAGTTTGATGATACCATCATCGGCCATCGACTTGTAGCTATTCAGAGCAATACCGCGATAGTGATTAAGGGTATGGACTGGATTGAAGTATTCTTGTACATAGTCGAATAGCTGCGCACGGAAGCCCGCTTGCTCCTGATAGACAATGGGCGACTGGCTCCATTCTGCTGGTGTCGCATTTGATTTACTCAATAGCTTGAGGGCTTTACGTAGGTCCCAGCCACTGATGTCCAGCAGTTCTCCGTGAAAATAATCAATGGTATCCTTACGCTCTCCAATGGTCAGGTACCAGTCCTCTGGCCGTTGGTAGATGATACGTACATCGTAGTCGCTATCAGGAGAAGGAAAACCCCAGGCGCGGCTGCCGCTCTCTACGGCCATGAGGACCTTAAGGTTTCTCTCGCGTTCTAGATACGCCAGTTGTTCTTTGATTTCTTGTAGCATAATATCTATCGCTTTGCAGCCCACTAACGTTTTTAGGTTACTCTTTTACTCCCCAATCGCCCGGAAATTTTCGAGTACGCCTACACCCTCCCGCAACAGGCTCCC
>JBCBWU010000314.1:0-6088 GCA_039816955.1 Bacteroidota bacterium | reverse complement strand
TCCAAACCATCTTCGCTACGAGTATATACTCGCGTGAAGTCGTTTGGCGAGGCCCAAACCACTTCGTAAGCGGTATAGCAAGGCGGCTTGATCAGTGGGCAATACAGAACGATATATCATAGATTGTAATTGGCCATATCAAACCTAAAGCTATGCCATTTTTTGACGTAAGTACTTCAAGGCTAAAATATGGGACACAAATACCAACACCACCACGATTCCAGGCAGCAGGGTGTAAGGAAAACGCAGAATGGCAACGTTCGGCTGCTCAAAGGCCAGTTGCTGCAGAGGGGTAGGAGCAGAAAGCACTGCGGTGGTGACAATGATCCCGAGCATAATGATACCAAAGGCATTCCATAGTCGTAAGAATCTATCCGTAGGAGGACCAGCTAGCAGCCAGTATCCAATAATAGGCAGAGCAGTAATACCTACCGCAATATCGTAGTTCCAACCCGCAAAAGTCATGCTTTGTGGAATCTCGCCCTGCAGAAATAGTTGATACAAAACCAACTCTACCGGAATGCGCAGGATGTGAATACTATGCAACCAAATAGCATTAACCCTTTCAGTTTGGACCGTTTTGTACAAGTAAACTACGGCGGCCGTAATGAGGGCAAATAATACCATGACCCGAGGTGGGAAAGCTTCCGTCTTTTGAAAGAAACCGCTATAAGATAATATACTCAGCGCCGTTACCCAGATCCCTATTGGTACCAGTAGTCGACGGTCGTTTCCGCTAGCAAAATAGAATAGGACCAGGCTAGTAATTGAAATCAGTAGAAAAGAAATAGCTAAAGTGCTCATGTCGCCAACAGTTTTGAGAGGTGATGGGCGCAAAGGTAGGGGGCACCTTCGTGGAATGTCTTGTCCTATGGCAAGAAGCAAGCTGTCAATTAGAATTAGAATGATTGGCCTACGCCGACCAATTATATTCCTTTCCGTGATCATGGCCTCGTCGCCGAAGTCGAATATAAGGTAATAGCGAGGATCCCGTTGCTGATTAATACTTTGAGGCAGGAGCAAGTCCCCGTAGGATGATTAACCCAACCAATTCAACTAACTAAAGCCGACGCAGGAGGCTGAACTAATACAACCAATGCAATCAAAATAACAATGGCAATCTCAATCAAAATGACAGTAAAAGTCCGTTGCGCAGAATGAAAGTTTGGAGTTTCTAAACGCTCTAACAATCAAACCATCTAACTACAGCCGACGGATGAGGCTGAACTAACTTAACTAAATGCACTAACCCAACCAATTCAACTCTCTTCCATGATTTCCTTCCGGATTCTACTAAGAGAAGTATCCGTAATCCCTAAGTAAGAGGCCAGTTGCTTCAGCGGCACTTGCTGTAACAAATCTGGCCGCTCCACCATGAGCTTTCGATAACGATCTTTAGCCTGATCGGCAATCATAGATACGTTCTTGCGTTTAAGCGCAAAGTAGCTACCCACCAGTCTTGCTCGACCGGCCTCTCGGAAGGGCTCAAAACCGTGGAAGAATTGTTGGAAAGTGGCAAAGTCCAGCCGCCAGCAGACGACTTCGGTGAGGGCCTGAATGTTTTCACGCGTTGGTTTTTGCTGCAAAAAGGAAGACCAATCAATGGCCACATCACCACGGGTGAAAAAATCTAGGCTTAGGTCGTGGCCTTTAGGATCTATAGCGTAGGAACGGAGTATTCCTGATTCTACAAACCAGTAATGATTGGCGGTTGCTCCCTCTCGTAACAAATGATCATCCTTGGCGTAGCGGACTTGCTTAAAGGCATTAGTGATCATTTGCCAGTCGTCACTACTGAATTGTGTACTGGGGAAGAAGTGTCCCAGAAAATGTTCGGCCATAGTTCTTATTGAACGTGATGTTGAAGCTAAACTACAGGGTGTGATTGTTGTAAGGTGCTTATAGTAAGGATTTTTAGTAGTCGGTAAGTCAGTGGTCAGTGCGTATGAGGGCAATTTACCGACTACCGTCCACTTGCTTAGGGATTAGGTTTTCATCGCACGGTATCGGTATTGGTGAAATAAGCGTCTCCTCGAAATAGGAAACGGGAACGCATAAAACACACCAAATATAGAAAATAGAGGGGAAGCCCACTGCGGCCTTAGGCAGGATTAGACCTGCCCCAATCTTGCCGGTCCAGCAGGTACCAGTTGTGTGGCATACCCTCAAAGTGGAACAACTCCCCCTGGCGCATGCCCATTTTCTGCAGGACGCGGTTAGAGCCGATGTTTTCTATGTGAGCCGCAGCACAAATCTGCTCTAGCTGCATAACTTTAAAGCCATAGTCAAGGGAAGCACGCGCCGTTTCTGAGGCGATACCTTTTCCCCAATATTCCCGCCGAAAGCGGTACCCTAAATCAAAATAGGGTTGGCCTGGCTGAACGACGGTTTCGTATTTCAAGCCAGACCAACCCACCAGTACGCCAGTGTCCTTTTCAATGACAACCCAGCGGCCGATGCCGTTATCAACGTACTGCTGCCGGACGTAGGCAATCATCTCTGGCATCTGATCCTTGCTTGCAACTGCTGGCATACCCAGGTAGCGATAAACCTCAGGATCGCTCTCCAGCAGAAATAGCTCATCCACATCACTTTCTAAAAACTCACGCATTAAAAAGCGATCGGTTTCGACAAAGACTTTCATAGCAGATGATTTAGGTGGTGATTATTGGCCTACCGGAAACCAATGGTCTTAGTACGGCCAGCTTCAAATCCTTGCTTGTCCATGTTAAAGACTTCAGCCAGAGTCAAATCGGTATAACGAGCTTCGTGGCCCAAAGAGCTGAGTAGAGCGTTGGCCTTGTCGGCAGCTAATGCCTTAAACTCGTAGTAGGCAATCATTCTACCTTTCCGCAACAGTGCCTTGTCGACTTTGTCAATGCTGGTGTTGAAGGTGCAGATGATCTTGATGTTCAAGTAGTCACTGAACAGTCCATCCGTCAACTGGAGAATGGTGGAGACCACAGAGTTCTCGCTATTGTTATCGCGTGAAACGATGACCTTCTCCGCATCTTCGATCACAAGAATGGAGTTCTTATTCGCAATCAAGAAAGAGATAAAGCCTGGTTGCAAAAGCTCGTTGACAAAGTCATTGGGTATGAAGATGAAGTCGAGCTTACCATGACGGCTCAATAAGTACTTGATGTACGAAGTCTTACCCGTTCCCGGAGGTCCATGTAGCAAGATCAAGCCCGAACTATCAACTGCCAGTGACTCATTGATGATGTCGTGAATGGGTACGAAGTCATCATTGTACAGCTTATCGACATCCAGTTCCTTCTGCGTAATGTTGATTTCCTCGGTGTAGTACTCCAAGCCGCCCTTGGAGAGTACTTTGAAAGTAGGGGCTTGCGGCTTACCAAAGCGGTCTTTGATCTCGTTGCACATATTACGTGCCCACTGTTCCACTACTTTATTATCGTGATTGTAAAGCAGCTCCATATACAAACGACCGTGTTCCATAATGAACCACAGGCACAGCTCCTCATTGCGGCTGCAATAGAAGTACTGGTTGGGACAATCCGGCTTTTTTGTAGGATCATCGCTAGAACTGGTACGCCATACTTTAAAGATCAACTCCAGGTCGTAGGTTTTTAGATCCAGATTGTCTAGAATGGCCCGTAATTCTTCTGGCTTGGAATCCAGATACAATTCCAGGGAATAGTGTGAGGGAACCAGATTGAAGCGCTGCGCGAAGAACTTATCACGCAGGAAATTTCCGTAGCTATTGTAGTTATGCAGTAATGGGTTCATTGGGTCGCTTTTCATTGGATTTCTGTTACACTCGTGTGTTTCCGAAGAGATATAGGGTACTACGTTTGCCAAGGTACTTATTTTATACAGATGTGAACGGTAGGTCTAGCGACATCAAGGTTTAGAATAGAGTATGTCCATCCTTTTCAAGTAGGAACTCGTTTCACACTCCGTTTTAGAGAAAGCGTTTATCTAAGCTATAACATTATAAATTGCTTTCTTAGTTCCCTGAGATGGAGCTAGTTTGCGTGTTCTTCATTGGCGGTTTTCTGGTGTAGCTGCAGCAGCTGTTCTGGAGTATAGTAGTTCTGTTTTTTATTCTCCAAATAGCCTTCCGCCGCCGCCGCGCGCTCAAAGACAAAATCGGTGAAGAGATAGAGATAGTATCCTCCTCCGTGTTGAGCGGCGATCTGGTCTGTCTTCTTCTCCAGCTGGGATTTGAACGCTTGCGATAGCACGTACTGAAGCCCCGTCCAGATAATACCGCCGTTGCTCATGCTTTCGTAGTCTTGGATATGAGCCAACTCATGGATGATGCAGCCGGTGAGTTCGGTAAAGGTGGCCCGACTGAGATCAACAACCTCCGTGGATTGATCGTTGATGAAAATACAATATTCGCGTTGGTGGGTAAGCAGTGAGCTATTGGCTGGTTTGGCGCGCATGGAGGTGGGCAAGTCCCTACTCCGAAAGTAGATGTGGGCATTGCGGAGATTAGGATAGAAAGACAAGGCGGTATAGAAGTGCAGCTCATATGCTGGCGATACTATTTTATTACTACCGTAAAGGGCTTTTAGGCTTGGTAGTGCTGCTCGGATTTCGGTCTCATCGAATTGTTGCTCGGAAAACTGGTAGTGTAGTAGTGGATTCTCTTTTGCTGGTCCTGAGTCAATGACGGGGCGGTAAGGTAGAACAATAAGTAAGTAGACTACCAAAAAGGACAGCGGCCACAGGAGATGCTTGCGTTTCATGTTTCTTTATCCTCCAATTACGAACTCATATTTCTCAGGACCCAATTGTCCGTAGTGCAGCTCCAGTGCTTTAGCCAATTTAATGATCCGCTCGCGACCCAGCGTACTAAAGCCAAGGGGGCGGCCTCCTTCGAAATCTTTGTAATTGATTGTTGCCGGAATTTCAATGCTGCTCCGCAAAAAGTTACAGTCCAGGCAAATGTCTACTACCATTTTTGCCACTGAGCCCTGGTAAAAAACGAAACCCATTCGGGGATCAAAGCAAGCCGCTCTGCCCCCTCCGTAAGAATCAGATCGACTCAGCGCAGTTAGAAGTTGTCCTACCTGTTGCTCATCCAGTGCCTGGTGTGCTTCGATGTCGCCGGCGTAGCGCTGAGCGGGTAAGTCCAACACGGACACAAAAGGGCGTCTTACCTTGTTGAAGTCAAAAGCTACGACTCGGTCAAATTCGATGGTGTCAAAAGGGGGGAATAGCTCATCAGGCAAGGAAACCGAAGGTGCTTCTTCGGCATAGGTTACAACTGCCTTGGTCCTGCGGGAGCGTGGCGGAGTGGCAGCTGGTGCTACTGAATCTGCCTGCACGACTTCTATATTTCCACTTTCGGTAGTGGAGGCAGGAGCCGTGCAGGAGCTGATTATAAGAAAGAGGGCGAATAAGGGAAGTAGGTATTTCATAATCTTTGTAGGAGAATGGAAGTGGGAAATGGTGTTGGAGAGCACTTCTTTACTCCCTTCCATCCGTAGCGGGGGTGAATTGGAAGCTCTGCAAAATCCCTTCTGCCACCTTCAGGTATTGGTCAAAAGTATCCTGGCCAGCAGTGTAGGTGAGCAAATAGGCCTTGCCATATTGGTTGGCGGTGTACTCGTAAAGTAGCTTAAGCCGAAGTTCACCTCTATTACACTCTTTCGTAACGAAACTCATTACGCATGAGCCAGTCTGTGCTACCTTTGAACTGTACTTCTTTGCGGGTGTAGTAGGAGTCTTGACCAATGCGATAGATGATTCGGATCAACGACTTTTTGTTATCGTCTCTCCCTTTGTACTCGGTCACAACTTCCACTTGTCCGTCTTCTAGTACCGTTCTGGAAATAACTTTTGCTTTGTTAAGGCGGGTGCCATCTTTCTTGATGGTCAGGTTATAAGTTCCACTGGCATTAGGTTCGTCTGGGTAGGTGTTTTTGACCAAAAGTTGATTGGCGTCCTTACCAATAGCGATCTCTAAGTTGGTGCGCACATCAAAGAGTTGACCATCGCGGTAGTTACGATAGGTGAGCATGCCCTCCCAATTGCCAACCAGTATGGCCAGGTCTTCAGGAGTCATCCGGTCATCCTGGGCTTGGAGGTTGCTAATCGGTAGTAGGCAGGC
>JBCBWU010000313.1:0-6137 GCA_039816955.1 Bacteroidota bacterium | reverse complement strand
TGATTTTCATCCAACTTAAAAACCAAGCCCCGATCCCAGAGAATGATCCGGGTACCGGCATTGACGTCTTCTAAAAAGCCCCGGCCGCTGGCTACGATGAGGCTGCCGTCGTCTTCTACTAGGATATCATTGGCACCTTGTTCTACTTCGTTCGAAGAAGTCCATACCCATTGAGTCTGTCCATCAGCATCTATGGCGATGATCTGGGATTGGAGAATAAGGTCAAAATTCGTGTAATTATAATTGCCAATTTCTCCACCAATTACAATAAGTGAATCATGTATTGGTACTATGCAGGAAGGATCCTCTACCCAGCCCCCCCCATAGGGTAAGTACCATACTTCTTCTCCTTCTTCATTTAGTCTAAGTACGGCTATATTAATATTTATGATACCGCTACTCTCCTCAAAACTTGTTGTTGTTGCGATGTAGGTATCTTGGTTTGAATCAATAAAGAAATCTACAGGAACAATGAAGTTTCGATCAGGGTGATAGTAACTTCGAAAGTATTTCTCGGATACAATTTCAAAGCTTTCATTGAGCTTTAACCAATACCCGTAACCTACTGAATCACGACCTAGCCCAACAGAAATAAACGAGCTGTTATTAAAGATTAAAGGAGTTCTCCAATTTTCAAAATCATAGATTGTATCTAGAAATAATGAAGTTTCTTCTAGTTCTCCTTGAAGATTTAACTTGCCCAGGAGCAATCCGTCGTAAACCTCTCCGGCAATGGTGTCGGCTACCAATCCAGAGATGTAATAGCAACTGTCGGTGACATGGATACCATTTCCAATGGCCGCGATACCCTCGAAATAGTACTGCTTGTTGAAGGTGTTTTGCGCGGAAGCAAAACTACAGGTAAGTACTACAATAGAGAGGAGGGTGAGTAGTTTATTCATACGCAAGAGCTAATGCTCGCAGTGACAACAATGGTCATCACCGCGAGCAGGGTGTTTATTAATTATTTACTACACTAAGGGAAAGTTGTGGAACTTTACCCCAAGCATTTCGCATCATTCCGGCATATACACTAGTTTCCCTTGCTGAAGTAGTTTTCCATTTTGACCTTCCAGCACGAAGAAATAAAATCCGGCTTCGTTACTTAGCGGTTGCCAGCTAAAGTGAGTGCCGGGAGCCACTACCTGCTGGTGTACTATTTGCCCGCTTAAGTCATAAATACGCACGGTACTTTCTATCATCTCCTCGGATAGCTGATAATGGAAGCGGAACAGACCGGTACTGGGATTAGGGTGTACTTGCAAGTATCCCGGTATTGTAGCTACTGCTGCTGGTGCCCCGGGCACCTGTTCCTGCCCCATGAGTGCAGCACTGGAGCTTCCCCAATATGCTTCATTTTGTGCTCCGCTTACACTCAATAAATGTAACCAATTTTGCGCCTGTATCCCAGCTCGGCCAGCGCTTTGGGTGGCTATTGTCTGCAAGTCACCAATTTCGGTGGTGGTCGCTTCGTCGTAGCCACGGCTGCTATTCAAGAGATCGATTTCCAGGTTTTTAAGTTGCACAAAATAGCTTACTTCTTGTGTCTGTTGAGTGCTCATGTCCAGCGCTTGTAGTGTCGCTATTTCATTTTGGGCCGTAGTGATATCAGCTGCCCATAAGCGATTGTCAATACTTCGTAAGTAACCATCCAAGCTTTCTCCATTAGCGGCCCAGGTGGCCTGGTTGGCGTAGTCAGTACCACTATCGGCTTCGTCTATTTGGTAGTAGTTCTCCAGTGCCTGGGTGATATCCTGTAGCTCGGCTTGCGCGGCCCGCAGGTTATTTTCTAGCTGGGTACGGGTAGTGGTTCCCTGAGCAGCAGTTTGGATATTGGCGATCTGTTGACTGGTGAACCAGCCGCCGTTTGCGATGCTATTGTTCAAGGCACTACCTTTAATACCGTCCGGATTGGCGCTCAGGAGGTTTTCTTTTTCCGTAGCGCTCGGTGTAGCATGATCCGTAAAGGCCAGTAATACTTCGCTGGATAGCCAGGGCGATAGTTGTTGGAGTTGTTGGTAGATACTAAAGCTGCCGCTACCCATGCCCGCAATCGCACTCAGTACAAAATCCGTATCTCCCCCGTCTAATTGGCTGGTGTATTGCGAGCGGAGATTTAGGTAGTTTTGCCGCACCGTTGGGAACTGACTTATAATTGTTCCATCTCCTCCGGGCGGTAGTGGGCCAGTAGAGCCGTCATTATTTGTGCATAGATTTTCAGTTTGGATAAGCTTTTCAAAATCGATGGCAGAGACAAATAATGGTTCTTCTATATTTCCAGAGCTCCCATCATAATAGTGATAAGTGATAATATTTCCATTAGAATTATCAAAATCACTAAAAGGGTTACAACTATCATCTTGGGTAAAAGTATTGCCAGTAGCATTTCCGTTATCTGCTTGTTGTACCGCAGCGATACTTCCGTCAAACACGGTGAAATCGGTGCAAACATTAATTGTATTTTAATTGCAGAAATATCTAAAGCCGCCGAAACCTTCATTACCTCCATTTTCTCCGTTGGCGACGTTTGCCCGGTACAAGCCGGAAAAAGTATTACGAAAGGCTTGGTTAGTCTCACTATTCAAATCTCCGGCCGTTCCAATGTTAGTATTATTCACGGCCAAACCTACCGGCTCTGCGCCAGTTGGTAAAGTAGCTGCTGCTACAAAGTCGTTATCCTCAATAAAGAAACCGGAAGATTGGTCTACGTGTAAGCCAGTTTGCCGGTTGGGAAAGGTAAACTCAGTGGTGGGGCCAGAAAATCCGCCAACGGAGATAGCGTTATCGGTGAATTCAAAGTTGTCTACTGCCCGTACGCTCATACCGAAAAAATTATTGGTAAAGACATTGTCATCTACCCGAAAGGTGCGGCCGCTCTTGATATTTTCGGCTTTGATGCCGTAACGCATATTGCTAATGACGTCGCCTGTCAACCAGAAGGTAGCATTTGAGCTCCAGATGCCATCTTGGAGGTCGTTGGCCTCCACGTAGCTGGTCCGTTCGTCCTGGAGTGTGCTGTTGTGAATGTTGATTCTGGTCACGCGATCTAGTTGAATATGTTCTCCCCCTTCATCAAAACTAAAGTCATCATCGAGTGTAAAGACACACTTCTCGATACGACTAAGGTTGGCTACTGGATTGCCATTGGTAGGAAATATATTAGTGTATTTAGCAAAGGCTACACCATTCTGACAATTACGAAAAGTGCTGTTATCAGCCAACAGGATACCACCACCCTGGGCGTACGTTTGGCGGCGGAAGAGTGAAACACCAATCTCAGCGTGCTCAATAATGGCATTATTCAAGGTCACTTTGCCTTGTGCTCCGCTACTAAATTGATTAACCGAGGGGTTGCCCAGTACTTCTATACCTTTCCAGTTTTTATTATTCTCACAGTCGCGGCGCAGCCACCCACCATCGATAATGAGTTCTCCGCCTACCTCGACTACAATCTTAGAGTCAAAGGCACAGGCAATTGTGGAGGTCAGCGTTAGCTTTGCCCCGGATTGAATGGTCAGCGTACCTTCAATACGACGTGGGTAATCCCAGGTTTCATCTGTGGTAATCGTATGGTTGGATAACTTTTCCGAGGCGGCGAGAACAGCTTGGTAGGCGTTCACGTAGCCAGTGCCAATTATGTCTGGAAAATTAGAAGCGTCAGCAACTTCACTTGTTGTACCTTTTAATAAAGCTTCTAATTCAATTGGGTTTAGGCAAGGATTAACATCTAAACATAATGCAGCAATTCCAGCAACGAATGGTGCAGAGTGAGAAGAACCACCATTGCCTGCGAAAAAGGTTACAGGTCCTGTACCTCTTCTTATAACATTCAACGTTCTCGATGGCGCACAAAGGTCAACTTCAGCATAATGCCGCGTTTCAGTAACTCCATGTCTTAACGTAGCACTCAGACCAGTTGCAATGACTACACCAGGAATTGACGCATAAGGTGTTCCCGCATGTGTAAGAAAATCGGGGTTGCCATCATTTCCTGCTCCAAGAACAATCAACGAACCTTGGTCAACTATTAATTGAACAGCCTCTGTGATAGTAGGTAAGTCTGTTGGGAACGGATTAGGGAATGGGTTAGGATCGTTTGGTAACCAATCTCCAATTATGACCCAACTTACATTAATAATTGGACGTCTATCAATAAAACCAGCTGTCCAAATCCCAGGCCAGATAGCTGCTGTGATTCCGCCAGTATAAGGGACAACATAACCTGCACCAGTTGAATTATACCCCGTTCCTGCAATGCAAATTCCATTGTTCGGAGTTGCAACTGCATCAGCCATCACCGTAGTGCCATGATGTATACCATTTATACTAATAAGCTCATCTCCTGGTACACGTTCCCAATCTGGTAATAGTTGTCCAATTAAATCTGGATGATCATTTTCAAATTCAGTATCCACTACAGCGATAACTATGTCGGGATTACCAGTAGTAATACTCCATGCACACTCCATTTCCATTGCATCAATATTCCAGCGATTGTTAAATGGACCAGGATCCGTGGGGCCAGCAGCATATGGGTCATTGACAGCCAGGGGAATAGTACAATTGTTAAGAGCTATTTCGGATTCTAGTGTGTAACCCTCTTCTAATGCCGCAAGGCTAGCAGCATAGCCTGTTGGATCTACGTAGCTAAACAAATCAGAATTATAAAGGGCGGTTAGAAAGCTACCAGGATCCCCATTGAAGTGCATTTCGTAAGCATTGTTAAGAAACGAACTTGTAGGAGCGCCTGGAAATGATTTGATGTAAGATACTACACCAAATTGGTCCAACAGACTATTGAGGGCTGCTGAATTACTGCGATTATTTCCATCAGGTTGTGCTTGTGAGGTCTTAGGGTACACATAAAAGTAACCGTCATTAGAACCTTGTGCAGATAAGGTTAGATTAAAGGTGAATACCATAAGGCAAACACAAAAAAAATTCTAATCATCATATTATAAATAGTATTTAAATGAAAAAAATCTTCCATTTGGCGCCGTGCTACTCAAAGCATAAAGCCATTAAAGGGACCCTTTTGCACACGGCAAAAGCTCCCGATTAGGGGTAATAGTCTTGTTTAACCTACTGTGTTA
Organism: Bacteroidota bacterium; assembly: GCA_039816955.1. Classification (GTDB taxonomy): domain Bacteria; phylum Bacteroidota; class Bacteroidia; order Chitinophagales; family Saprospiraceae; genus Lewinella. The sequence goes on along the minus strand of JBCBWU010000313.1, from coordinate 1,044 downwards.
GAATATACGCGAAATGTAGAGCGGAGCTACTAATGATAAGCTCCAAAAAGTGAAGTTGAGAGTCGTCGTTTTCTATTTCTTATATTAAAGTATTTTGGTCTTAGATGCAAGTTTTACGTAGTACTTTAACATAAAAATCAAATCATATCCAACCCGGATATCATGATTCGAGCACACATGATTTATTTTGAACACCTAGGGCAAATTTTAAATCTTCCCCCTCCCTACATCTTCTCCAATTTCGACAGTATCGTCCCCAATTTCATCGCCATAGTAGAATCTCCATCAATCTGGAGGTGGCCTTGAATGAACGCGGCTTGCAAGCTCATTTCGCCTTTCCCAATCCACGTGAGGTGCTTGTCGGAAACAGTGAAGGTGACTTTCGGCTCTTTCACTGCGCCTCTACGGACCACACCAGGTGACTTGTTGAGATCAATTTTCCATTCCCTCGGAACAGGGCCAGTTAGCACAAAATGGAACAGGTTGATAATTCTTCAAAACGCAAACGTTAGATTTCAGGAGGTTAGAATAAATCAGAAACTTCCTGGAAAACTACTGAGCAGAAATAAAAAGAGGATTGTAACAGGAAAAATCAGCAAATATTTAATCCATTTACGCTGTCTAGTTTTTATGAGTTTAATCACCCAGCGAATATGAAAAACGATAAGGGGTATAGTTACTGGGAAACCAAATAGCAGCCAAAATCCGAGTAGGTGCATGTAGTTCCAATTATCTATATACCAGCGAGTCCAGAATTTGGGATGTAGACCGGCCTGCTGAATAGAATTGATCCAGGTGACTTCATCTGGAAACTGTAGAGCGCTGGCCTTGACCTCATCAATTACAAAAAAAATCTGCACTCTGTCTCCGCTTGCACTTCTCTCACCGGTAATGCCAGTGCCGATAATATGATCTTTGTAAAAGTACCAGCGTCTAACATACTTAAAGACGGTACCATCCACTAGAGTTACCTCAACTCCATCACCAGGATCACAAAATGTAGTACCATTCCTTGTTGTTTCGTGCCAATCCGCAAAGCCCATG
>JBCBWU010000312.1:0-6155 GCA_039816955.1 Bacteroidota bacterium | reverse complement strand
AACCAATGCCGCTTTCTATAAACAGGTGGCGCATATCGTTCAACTCAATTCCTTCGTGCGCTTGAACCTGGCGTAAACTTCCCCAGCCCAGCTGCTGGATGAGCCGTAATTCAGGCCGGAAGTACACGGTCTTTGGCCGACCTAATAAAGGGCCAAAACGGTGAGTGAGAAAGAGGTGAGCGAAATAATCATTGGCAAACTCGGTGGGACCAGCGGTGTTAAATACATCATTTCCCGTGATGCTGTTTCCGTTGTTGCCGGGTGCTTGAAACAAAAAGGGATACGGAACAGATTTACTCAACCAGCCGCCGTGTAGGACGAGCTCACTAACACCCAAGTATTTCCAACGTTGCTCATGGTTGAGGCGGGCACTAATACGGTGAACCAAAGAATTATCGGGTGTGAAAATTAACTGTTCAACGTTCAGGTCTACAATAGGGAAAGTAGGATAGAGGATGGCCTCCAGTTGGTCCATCTTCACCAATTGCTCTTTGGGGGACCAGCGGACGCCTACTCCCGTACGGAACAATTCATAGGCTTGGCCATCTTGTCGGTCGCCCTCATTATAGTGGTAGGAGTAATTCAGCAGTCGCCGATTGTAGGAACCGTAGGCATTGAGTTGCCAAGAGCTCTTGGGGCGCATGATGACTTCTGCTCGCCAAAATTCTTGCTGGTCCAGGCGATTGAGTATCAAGCTACGAGCTGACCAGTTGGCCCAGGGATTATTGACGGCCGTTAGGTAATCTACACCACCAGGTTCAACCAGGTCGTTTCCGTAACTAAAGCGCAGTCGTAGGTCCCGGTGCCGATACAGTATACTTTCGGCGGCCATACCGTATTTCCAGCGTCGGTCTCGCGTACCGTAAGCCACGTAGCCGTACAAAGAAAGGTAGTCTGAAACCCGTGGGTTGGTCTTAAGGCCCAGGCCAAAGCGGTTACCTTCCACAGCGTTTACGCGCCAAAGGTCAGGCACGACCAGATCGAGTGTTTTCCCGCTCCATAAACCACTGCTCACTACCCGGATCAGCCCGTTGTAACTTTTTAGCATTCGATAAGCTGGGCGCAGCTCTGGCAAAGAGTCCCAATAAGCATAAGTACTGACTTCTCTAGGATCCAAGGGCAGTAACCTCAAGCTGTCAGCAATTCCTCCTGCTTGGGTTTTGACCACTTTACGGTAGTGGTTAAACTGGCTGGCCAGCGGAGGCTCCAGATCTACATTTTGCAATATGCTCCGATTGCGAAAGCCGTAGGCTAGGTAGGCGCCAGCGGCTCCCATTTCAAGAAAGAGATCGGCATTGAGTTGATATGGAAACCAGCGCCCCTGTACTCGCTTGCTTTGCTGTTGCAGTACAAATTGCAGTGTCTGTGTACTATCGGCCGGTTCTGCAATGACGTTCTCCACTGCAAAACCGTCTGTGTTGATGTAGAGAAGGCCTTTGAGTGCCACGAAGGATTTTTTGGGCTGGGGCCAAAATTGAATAATGTAAGTGGTGTCGTGCGCATGGACAATAGTGTCGGCCAGGAGAAACTCATAATGCCGGAAAGTACCTTTGCTAAGTGGATTTACGTAGTTCTGATCGGTGACTTCCATGCGGATGAGATCCTGATAGAAACCGAAGGGTTGAAAATCAATAGGGTTAATACCGCCGGTAAAATCATTGGGCATGGAAGACTGGGTGGCAATAACGTTTTCCTGATACTGGTTGGGCGCACGGAAAGCATGCTGGCTCCGAGTTTCGGTTACCCAAACGTGCATTTTGTTCAGAAAAAGATCTTGGCGGTATTCCAGCTTATCCTGCGCGAGTCGCCTCAGCGAATCACGCCGTAGGCTCCGGGGGGTGACTTCTTTCTCTTTCTTAGCTTGCCGCATTGGTGGATTCTGAATACTATCGACACTGAGGACGGTCTTGTGAAAGGCCTCGTAAGAATAGCCTTCCAGTTGGCGTGGATCATGCTGATCCTTGCGTGCAATAGCTGCTCTGATGATACGCCAAGCTGGATTTTCTTCTGGCCGCACAATCACTTCTTCTAGGAGCAAGCCAGCTGATTGTAGTTGGATAGAGAGTTGCTGATTCGTCCCCAGTACCAGGGCTTTTGATTCGTGCCCCACATAGCTAATCCACAAAGTATCATTAGGGCTTGCGGATAGACGGAAGTTGCCATCGAGATCGGAGAAAACGCCGCGGGTGGATGATTGTACCTGAACGCTCGCAAATACTAGTGGGTGACCATTTTCGTCGCTAATGAAGCCCTGGTAGGTGAGAGACTGACTGTGCAGGGTGGTACCCAAAAACAGTAGGCCGAGCAAGAGTGTAGGCGTCTTGTGGCCGCTCATTTTCAAAAAGTTCGTCCAAAAGACAAATGACCGGGAAAAATGGTGCCATATTCTCAGTCTAATAGAAGGTGAACCCATAGTTTATGCTTTGCCCCTCCGTGATAGGTGCGTACTAAAAGTAAAGCGAATTAACTGTTCTATGTTATACGATAGAAGATTCTTAACCTATTCAAGACGTTGTACGCAGGGGAAAATAAAGCGAGTTTCTTAGGTGAGTACCCTTCTAAAATGCGCCTGATTTTTCATAATATTCTGCAATTTAAAACGATTGTTTAGCCCGATGAAGCACTGCTACTTTCTACTTTCATTTCTTCTTATTGCCACTGTTCTTTGGGCGCAACCCGAACCTTGCACGGAGGATCCACCTGAGATGACGCCCACTTGTGGACAAGCCTGCATCATTTGCGATATTGATGGTTTTAGTGGCCGACACAATAGTGCAGTGCCTGGCTCTGCGCCCCCGGATTTTTGCACCTTTATCGTACATAACGCACAGTGGATTGCCTTCATCGCTGGCAGTGAAAATCTGACCATTGAAATCCAAACATCCAACTGCCAGCAAAACTTGGGCCTGGAAGTTGGTATCTACGAAGGGATCGATTGTGATAATTTTCGGTCAGTATCGACTTGCTTAGGTGGTACGAACACACCGATTACGCCAGGGACCCCTCGCCAGATTTCAACTACTATTCCCTTGGTTATTGGGCAATATTATTACCTGGTCATGGATGGGGCTTTTGGCGATAATTGCGATTGGACACTGAATGTGGTTACCGGTAGTACCCAAGTTGATCCACTGACGGAGGCGCCACAAATTGAAGGACCAACAAGCACCTGCCCGGAGGCAACTGCCACTTATTTTACGCCAGGCCTGGAAGGTGGAACGAGCTACAGCTGGACCTTGGATGGAGTAGAACTTAGCCAGGCTGATAGCGTGGAGATTGACTGGCCCGGTAGTGGTGTTTATGAACTTTGCTTGAATGTTTCGAACGCCTGTGATGAGGCACCGCCTACTTGTCAGAATATCGTAGTGAATCCAATTCCCGTAACCGTATTTGAAGAGATTGTTTGCGAGGGAGAGTGTTTTACGCTGAATGATACGACGGTGCTTTGCGAGGAAGGCTTTTTCGAGTTCAACTTCACAACCGCCGATGGCTGTGACAGCGTCGTTTTTGTAGACTTGGTAGTTTTTGAGGATGGTGAAACCCAACTCAGCGCAGTCATCTGTGAGGGCGATAGTCTCTTTGTGGGAGGCTTGCCATTCTTTACTACGGATGTCCACACGACGGTGCTTGATAACTATCTGGGGTGTGATAGCACGATTGTTTTAGACCTTACTACGGTCGTCTGCGAAATAATGGGTACAGTAGAAGAAGTACCGGTAGTTTGCAATGGAGAGGCCAACGGTCAGGTTTTCTTTTCAGTAGTTGATGGAACCCCTCCTTTTACTTACACTTGGCGAGAACTAGGTAGTAGTATGATGGGGACTGGAAGCCTTGCAACGCTCAATACGAGCACTACCATTCCTGACTTGCCGATTGGTACTTACCTGATTACCATTAACGATAACTTTGGTAACGATTTGGTCCTCATCCAGGAAGTGACAGAACCTGAGTTGCTCGAAGCAGAATTGGTCTTGTCTGACTACAACGGCTTTCCAGTCAGCTGCGCTGAGAGTGCTGATGGAACCCTCGAAGCTGTTCCTAGCGGCGGAGTGTCGCCCTATTCTTTTTCCTGGAACAATGGAGGTATATCTGCCGCGATCAATCAACTTCCGGTCGGTATCTACGATGTACAAATTACTGATGCAGCGGGCTGTGTGCAAGTTTTCTCGGAGGTGCTTTCAGCTCCAGCAGCACTGCAGGCTGACGTACTGTTTAGTAATCCAGATTGTAGCGGCGGTGATACCGGTTTTATTCAAGCGTTGAACACTAGTGGAGGGGTGCCTCCCTACGACTATCAACTAAATGGAGGTGGATTGCAGGAAGAGAACCTCTTTGCTAATCTCAACCCTGGCGAGTATACATTCACTGTTGTTGATGCTAATGGCTGCACAATAGACAGTATCGCATTTTTGCAAGGGCGTGTTATTCCGGTGATCGAACTCGGTGCCGATACAGCGATTGACTTAGGGGAAACTTTTCCGCTACTTGTAGCCAGCAATGTGGCTTTGGATAGTGTAGTGTGGACTCCGGAGGAACGTCTCTCTTGCAGTACCTGCCCCAGACCCGAGGCTCAGCCTTTAACGAATACCTACTACCAAGTAGCGGTCACCTCGGCGGATGGCTGTACCACTGTAGATTCTGTGCTGATTAGTGTGCGTGATGTACGCGATGTCTACGTACCCAATGCTTTTAGTCCTAACCGAGATGGTGTGAATGACCAACTGGTGATTTACGGTGGGCTTGAGGTAGCCATTATTCGCAATTTTCGGGTCTTTAATCGTTGGGGAGATTTGATCTTTGAACAGGCTTCCCTGCTACCCAATAGCAATACGGGCACCTGGGATGGTCGCTTCCAAGGAGATATCTTGGACAGTGCTGTTTTTGTCTGGCTCGCCGAGATTGAATTTATCGACGGGCGGGTGATTCCTTACAGCGGAGACGTGCTTTTACTTAACTAGGAGTGATCAGTAGGCAGGAATGGTCAAATAGGAAATGAGAGGTAGGAAATACGAAATAATGATACTTCGGTGATTTCAGCTTAGGATATTTGTCTCGACAGTTGAGACAACTTTAAAGCTCGCACAAGAAAAATCTTAAGTAGTTTTCCGAAAATTGATCAAATATGCTAAACCCCAAAACTATAGTACTTGCCGCGCTACTCGCGCTCATTGCGTTTTCTTGCCAAACAGAAGTGGATGAGGATATTATCCGACATCAGATACTGGATAATGGTGAGACAATTCGCCAGGCCTTTGCCGATGGTGATCTGGCTATGATAAGGTCGGTACATCATCCAGATGTGATTAAAGCACTAGGCTATCAAGATATCCAAAAAGGGCGCGAAGAAGTCATGCAGGGGATCGAGGGAACGCTGGGTGCCTTCACTTTAGAGTTTGTGGAAAACGAAGTAGAAAACTTACTTATCCAGCAAGACCTGGTGATTGAGCAGACGAAATTCTCTATTCGTGGAACGCCCAAAGACGGTGGAGACTCTTTTGTTTTCAGCGGAAGAACCATGGTAACTTATGTACGCTACGCGGATAGTCCAACAGGTTGGGCGACCATCCGTGAGATCATTCAACCGGCAACGGACTAAATAAAGCCGAAAATCAGAAACCTGATTTTTGCATAATTGCCTTTCTGAAAGTTTTCGTCTATGATCTATTTTTATTCTGCTGAGTAGTCGAAATGTGGCGCCGGCAAAAGTATGATCATATGAAACGTTCTCTTCCTCTCTTTAAGGTGTCAGTGGGCTGGCACCGGACTGTTTTCGTACTGGTGTTTTTGATGCTGGCTTCTGCCTTGCAAGCGCATATTAATCCGAATACACGTAATCGCCCTAGTTCGGAGTTGTCTGATCAGGTGACATTTCGGGAGAATTGTAGTAATGCCGTTGCCCAGATTGATCAGCAAATCAATAACGTCCGGGCACGACTTACTACGGGAGGAGATCTTTGGTGGAGTGGGAGCGATGGTCGTTATATCGTACCCAAAACACCACCTGGCGTGCCGGAGGTGTCTTCCATATTCGCCGCTGGCGTTTGGCTCGGTGGGCGCGATCCGGGAGGAAACTTGAAGATTGCGGCCCAGCAATACGGTCGTGCTTCGGGAAACTTTGATTACTACCCAGGACCACTCAACCCTGGTGACCCGGA
>JBCBWU010000311.1:0-6176 GCA_039816955.1 Bacteroidota bacterium | reverse complement strand
GGGAAGGGAAACGATGAAGCCAGGTTCTGTAAGGCATTGAGGCGTAGGCCATTAGAAAAGTTTAAATCAGTTCAATAATAAAATCTTTTGGACACTAGCTAATAAATGTCGATCCGCTATATTTGCAGCTCACTGAATTTTTGGCTATGGTTTTATTAGATGGTAAGCAACTGGCACGCCAGATTAAAGAAGAATTGGCGCAAGAAACTGCCGCAATCATTGACGCAGGGGGTAAGGTTCCTCACCTGGCAGCAGTGCTCGTTGGAGATAATCCCGCTAGCCAAGTCTATGTCCGCAACAAAGTACGTTCTTGTGAACGGGTAGGCTTTCATTCTACCCTTATTCGTAAACCTGCGGATGTTTCAGAGGAAGAATTACTTCACATCATCGAAGAGCTTAATCACGATCCTGGAATTGATGGTTTCATCGTGCAACTTCCGTTGCCTGATCATCTGAATGAGGATAGGATCACCTTGGCAATTGATCCTTCCAAGGATGTAGATGGTTTCCATCCGGTTAATATGGGGCGGATGGCGTTAGGCTTACCGTGTTATTTGCCAGCAACACCCTGTGGTATTATCCAAATGTTAGAACGCTACGAAATTTCTACTTCTGGCAAGCAGGTAGTAGTAGTAGGCCGTTCTAATATCGTGGGTACCCCAATTAGTATTCTTTTGTCGCGTAAGGCAAAAGTGGGTAATGCCACCGTAACCTTGTGCCATAGCCGCACCGCCAATCTGGCTGATCATACTCGTCGGGCAGATATCATCATCGCTTCAGTAGGGCGTCCGGATACAATTAAGGCCGATATGGTTAAGCGCGGTGCGGTAGTCATTGATGTGGGTATCAACCGGATAGACGATCCGGAAGCAGCTAAGGGTTACCGTCTGGTTGGTGATGTGGACTTTGAAGGGGTGAGCAAGATCGCTGGCCATATTACTCCTGTCCCAGGTGGCGTAGGGCAGATGACTGTGGTGTCTTTGTTGATGAACACCCTAAGTGCTAGTAAAAGAGAAGTCTATGGCTAGTGCAGCCTATTGGGCTTACCGCTTTTCCATCATTGAGGATGAGCGTAAGTCGGCCTTGATACTGGCCTTAGATGGGCTGCCCTTCAATGGTTTTGAGGAAACCCTTGACGAAGTGGTTGCCTACATTGCTGCAGAAGAAGTTAATGATGATTTTACTGCATCACTGGAAACTATCTTGGCATCTTACGAGCTGAGCTTTACCCGGCAGTTTATCGCGGAGCAAAACTGGAACGCTCAGTGGGAGGCAGCTTTTCATCCGGTACAAGTAGATAATTTCGTTGGGGTCCGAGCGGAGTTTCATCCCCCCTTCGCAGACGTAGTGCACGATCTAATCATTCATCCTAGAATGGCATTCGGCACAGGGCATCATGCTACGACCTTTCTAATGATGGCCCAAATGGAACAGCTTGATTTTGCGGACAAATCTGTGTTTGACTACGGTTGTGGTACGGGGATTTTGGCCATTCTTGCCCAAAAATTAGGGGCTACCGCAATAGAAGCAGTAGATATTGAAACAGCAGCCACCGAAAATACGTTGGTGAATATGGAGGTCAATAGCGTAAGCGGTATTGATCTTTTCACTGGTACGCTGGATGTTGTCCCCCCGACCAGCTACGATATAATCCTCGCCAACATTAATCGAAATGTAATACTAGCCAGTCTGGAGGCGTTATACGCTCGGATAAAACCAGGTGGTGAGCTGCTAGTTTCCGGAATTCTGGAGCAGGATCGCGACAAGGTATCGTCTGCGGCTTCAAAAGTTGGTTGGGAACTCCGCCAGCTCGAACAAAAGGACGGATGGCTAATGTTTTACTTTCAACGACCATAGCATTTGATCGCCCTATCCGTGTAATTAGCGATAATTCCGACTTCAAAAAAAACTGAACACTTATGCTTCGACTGTTACTCTTCAGTACCTTTTTGCTGTGCAGTGCCTCCTTTGTGCAGGCACAAATGGCTAATGATACCCTCACGCCAGCACAGTTACAGGCCGAATTCCTAACGGACCTAGAGGACCTTATGACGGATGGCCGGTCCAAGGAGATACAAGCAGCCTACGAGTCCTTTGCCGGAATCTTTGGTAGTGGAGCCTTCACGCCAGAGGAGCAATCAGCCATTACTAATACGGGCTTATTGATGCGTGGCCGCAAATTAGGGGCTACCCCTTATTTCAAAGATTACCTCCGAACCGTGGTAAAGATTAAGGAGAAAACCGAGCAAGGAGCACAACTGAAGTCCTGGATAGGAGTCTTAGACGGAATCCTAACTGGAGAAGGAGGTTTTCGTGTCAATAACGTGGCAGAGTTTCTCAAATTCTCCGGGGACTTCTATGAATACCAGGCGATCAAATACTCACCAGCAAGTTTAAGCTGGTTCACCTTTGCGGAAAGTCACAGTTGGGTCTTTGATAAACAGCCTATGCTGAAGGTGGAAAATGCAGACCTTACGGCAATGCGCTCCAATGATACTTTAACTATTCAGCAAACCAATTTTTCTTACTTCCCACTTGAGAAGCGTTTGCGAGGAGAAGGAGGTAAAACCACCTGGGAAGGAACTGATCTAGGCCCCAATGTATACGCTGAATTGGAAAAATACGAAGTGGAAACCCTCCGGAGTTTGTACGAAGCGGAAGTGGCCTACCTATATTATCCACAGTATTTTGGAGAGCAAAAGGTTAAGGGGGCTTTCACCGATAAACTGGTAGCAGATGATAGTCGAACGTCCTATCCGCGCTTTGAAAGTACCGATGCTTACGTCAATTTTTCCAGTCTGCGAGATGACGTTAAACTTCGAGGTGGTTTTCGTCTACACGGAGCTACTGTATATGCCACTGGCACCAAAAACCGGCCAGCAGAATTACTGGTGACAGATGATCGCAATCAACCGGCTTTCCGGGGAGTTGGAAATCTGGTTACGATAAAAGATCAAAACCGTATCGTTGGTCAGGATGTGCAGGTGACTTTGTATCTGAATAATGACAGCCTTTTCCACCCTTCCGCCAACGTTCGTATGGAGTTGGATAAACTGAGTGTGGAGCTATCCAGGGGTAAGAAAGGAACAGATCGCTATCCTTTCTTCCACAGCCTGCACCAAATGAATATTGATGCGGATTTCTTGAAAGTCTACATTCCCGAAGATTCCTTGGTGATTGGTCGTCCTACGGCAAGCTTTGTAAATAAGGCCGACGTAATTTTTGAGTCCTTAGAGTATTTTGATACTCGAGAGTATACCCGCATTCAGAACATTGCCACCGCCAACCCATTAGCAATAATGAAGGCTACCGCTGAACAAGAGGGTACCAACTTTATGCCAGCTTCTCTGCTAGCCAATCGTATCAATTCACGTTTCACAGTAGATAACGTCTTACCATTAATCTACGACCTGGTTAGTAAGGGCTTTATTGCTTATGACCCGGAGACGGAGGAGATCGAAATGAAGGAGAAAATCTACCACTATGTAGATGCTGAGGCGGGCAATACAGATTACGACTTCCTGCGTTTGGTCTCCCAAACTGATACGGCCAATGCTACGATCAATTTGCAAAATGGCTATTCGCTATTGAATGGTGTCGAGCGCATTGAGTTTAGTAGGGCACAACGAGTTGGAGCACTTCCTTCTGGAAATCAAGCCTTTGTGCGTGGGAATCGCAACTTCGATTTTGACGGTGAGGTGTTCGCTGGCTACAGCAAATTGCAGGGTAAGGATTTCGAATTCATTTATGATGACTACAAGATCAATCTGGATTCCGTCCGCTACTGGGAGCTATATGTTCCTACCGGAAACCTGGATGAGAATAACCGCCCGGAAGCCCTTAGTTTAGGATCTCGTATTGAGCACCTGCAAGGCGTACTGCTAGTGGATGCACCGAATAATAAGTCTGGCCGTAAGGATATTCCAATTTTCCCCTCGCTACAGAGTAAAGAGAACAGCTACATTTTCTACGATAGTCCGGACACGCGCGGTGGTGTTTACGTCCGCGACTCATTTTACTTTGAGTTAGAACCCTTTAGTTTCGATCACCTGGATCGCTACGGTCCGCAGGATGTGAAATTTGAAGGGGTACTGCGGAGTAACGGGATGTTTCCAGATATTGAAGAAATAGCGGTTATTCAGGAAGATCAGTCCTTGGGTTTTACAACTGAGACACCAACCGAAGGCCATCCTGCCTACGATGGTAAGGGTACCTACACAGGTGAGTTGAACCTCAGTAACAGTGGCTTTATGGGTAAGGGGAAGCTTGAATACATTCAGGCGGAAGTAAACGCGGAAGACTTTGTGTTTATGCCTACCCGAGCCACCGCGAGTGCCGATGCTTTTGACCTGGAGGAGGTCCGCGAAGGAGATGTTCCGGTTCCGGAAGTCCACGGTGAGGCAGTAGACCTGGAGTGGCGACCTTACAGTGATAGTCTACTGGTAAAAAGTACCGAAGATGCTCCCTTCCAGCTTTTCCGAGCGGATGACCACCGCCTGGAGGGCTCTCTGGTATTGACGCCGAATGGCTTGAAAGGTGCCGGTAAACTGGCCTGGAGTTTAGCGGAGGCCAATTCCAATATTTTTTCTTTCGGAGCTAACTCTGCTGATGCGGATACCATGCAAATTCGTATCAATGCGCTGACCGTTAACGATCGCCTAGCCCTGGAAACGGACAACGTTAGGGGAAATATGGACTTTGATGATGCGGTTGGGCACTTTGAGGCAAACACCGAAAGTGTGGTTACGCTCTTACCATACAACCAGTATATGACTACTATGAATGAGTTTGACTGGGATATGAAGGGGAGCACCATTACCTTCCTGACCGAGGAAGACCAAAAGGCGTTATTTACCTCGATTCACCCCGATCAAGACTCCCTCAATTTTTATGGAAAGGAAGCCACCTATGATTTGAGGTCAAGTTTGCTCTCCATTGAAGGAGTAGATTACATCGTAGCCTCAGATGCTTTTATTTATCCGGATAGCCAGTACGTTGAAATCGCGCCGGAAGCGGAAATGGCCGTATTGGAAAATGCTAAAATAATTGCGGATACCACCAGTAAGTACCACGTCATTAATCGTGCAACGGTACAAATCAAGGGACGCCGGGTCTACGAGGCGAGTGGTTTTTACGAATACAATGTGGGCCCCTACGAGCAGGAGTTTGAGTTACAGAATATCACTGGTCAGCCTATCGGCAAAGGTTCCTATACCGATAAGCGAAGCGTGACCCGGGCGGTTGGAGAAATCCTCCCTTCGGATACCTTCTTCATTGATCATAAGACACAATTCCGTGGCGATATCCTGCTAGATGCAGAAGAGAAAGCTCTGACATTTGACGGTTATGCTCGTTTCAACGTAGAGAACTTGCCGAACAAGTATTGGTTTACAGTAAACTTTAAGGGAGATAAGAATGACCTGGTAATCGACTATGATATCCCTAAGTCTTATGACGACGAGCCACTGTTCTCTGGTTTGTTCCTCTCAAAAGAATATGCCAAAGTGTATCCACGTTTGGTTACACCTCTGCTCTACCGCAAAGACCGTCGTATTTTGGATGTATCAACAGGTGTCATCAAGTACCTGGAGGATAAAGATCAGTTGGTTTATGGTGACTCTTCCATCGTCTTGGGCGAAAGTTTGGTGGGTAACAAAATGCTCTTTAAGAATAGTGATGGAAGCGTAGAAGCCGAAGGAAAGTTTATCTTGGGTTCAGGCTTGAAGTACGTGAGTATAGAAGCTGCCGGTAGAGCGGAGACTAAGTTCCCGGCACCAGGAGAAGAAGAGGAACCGGAAGAGGAGGAGACCAGTGGGATTATGCTGGCAGATGAGCCCCTGATCAGTGATGAACCGGAAGAGGAAGAAGTACCAGAGGAAGTGGAGATACCCGTGACCGCCGAGTTCATGCTAGGTATGGAAATGCTCATCCCGGAAAACCTATTGAAAATTGTCCACAACGACTTCTTCTCGGCCGGCTTTGAAGCCCGGGCGATTGGCTACTTATCGGACGTGGGTTTCTATCAAAAAACAGTTCGTGAGCTATTCCTGGAAAGTAAGGAACGAGAGGACGCTTTAGCTGGCCTTGGTCTTGGTGTACTTGATGTTGCCAAGCGAGTAAACGGCTACGACTTTCTGTTTAGCAAAGTGCCTATGAAGTGGCACGGAGATTATCAG
>JBCBWU010000310.1:0-6227 GCA_039816955.1 Bacteroidota bacterium | reverse complement strand
GGTGCGGTAAATAGTACCCGTTGCGCCGCAGGCTTCCACAAAGTCATCATCGAAACTGATAGTGGCTCCATCAGTTGTGCTGCTAGCCATTCCTGTGGCAGCAGGTTCCGTGGAGGCCCCACATTCTACGGTGATGTTGGGAGGGCAGGTGATAGAGATAGGTGGTGGGAGCACAGTAATGGTATAACTATCATTAACCACCACGGTATTTCCCCCGGCATCGGTACCGGTATAGCTTGCCTCCACATCATAGGTTCCAATGGCAGTTGGGGCGATTCCAACGGTCCGGAATATCAGGCTTTGTCCTGGCTGGATGTTAAAGGCTGTAGTAGAAATGTCATCCCCCAACAGACTATCGTCTATGGTGCTATTGATAATCTCGCTTTCGCCGGTATTGGTGACCTCATATTCGACGTAGATCGGTTGCCCAGGGGATACGGTGAGTGTATTGGTGTTTCCAGGTATACCTACCCCACAGGTGCCTAAGTCGGTGGGATCGGTACAGATGTCTTCAGCAAAGGTGAGTGCGGTCGACATGGAAGCCATTGGTCCTGGGACAATGATGGTGTAGGAATCTGTAACGACCACTTCGTTCGCTAAGGCATCCCGGCCGGTATAGGTGACTTCAATATTGTAAGTCCCCGGTAGGAAAGGGGCGGTTTGCAGGGAACGAAAAGTGACGTTTACGCCTGGCCCAATGAAAGTCGATCCGGAACGAATGACACCATACTGCGTATCCTCAATGGTACTGAAGATGATGGGCTCTGATCCAGTATTAATAACGTCAAATTCCAAGTAGACGGGTTCCCCTGGTCCAAGGGTGACGGTATTGGGGCTACCAGGTATACCAGCACTACAAGTAGTAATCTCATCAGGATCGGTGCAAACATCATTAGCGGCGATGATGCCGGTGTTGAGGGTCACCGCGAGTTCAAAGACGGTGAGCGTATAGCTTTCTGTCAATACGACGGTGTTGTTAAACCCATCGGTTCCAGTAAAAGTGAGGTCGATGTTGTAAGTGCCTGGGGTGGCGGGGGCATTTACCAGGAAACGGAAGGATAAACCAACTCCTGGGGGGAGGTTGATAGGGCCGTCACGCAGTATGCCGGATTGACTATCCTCTACTGTAGTGGTGAGAATGCTGCCGATTCCGGTATTGGAGATATCCAGGTTCAGTAGGACCGGTTGTCCAACGTTAACGGTAAGTTCATTGGGGTTGCCGGGTATGTTTACAGAGCAGGTAGTAACATCTGTGGGGTCCGTACAGAAGTCTTCGGCGGCGGCGATGGCGAGATCGCTGATTGCCGCTGGTTGGGGTACTGTGATGGTGTAATTTTCCGTAAGTACCACCCTATTGCCAGATGCATCCTCTCCCGTAAAGGTCAGGTCGATGCTGTAGACCCTAGGGATAGTAGGGGCGGTCTCCAGAAAACGAAAGCTCAGTCCGGCTCCAGCTGGTATGATAGTAGGGGCATCGCGTAGGATCCCAAACTGGCTGTCTTCTATTGTGGCGTATACCAGGTCATCTGGCCCGGTATTGGTGACGGTCAAGACCAGGAGCACGGGCTGGCCCGCAGCAATGGTGAGTTCATTGGGGCTGCCGGGGATGTTTACAGGGCAGGTAGTAAGATCTGTGGGGTCAGTGCAGAAGTCTTCGGCGGCGACGATAGCAAAATCGAGAGTTCCAGAAGCTAAACTGGTACCAACTTCAGGAGCGTAGGAGGTAGAGATACTTTCAACGGCCCTTTCCGCCAACAATACTTGCGGAAGCCCGCAGCAACAAAAAAATAGCAGTAATAATGACACTTGGGGGAGGATAGATTTCATCGGACTACGGATTATGTTTAAGACTTCTTTTAGGCGGGTCGATTGATGCGTAGGTTAGTACCTGCAGCTCGGGATGATAGGAGGGAGTTGAGCGTGGAGAAAGGGGGTGAAGCCAGGGCATGCCCAACCTCACCGCGCACTCTGGACTAATATCGATTATTCACCAACTTCGGGGTTGAACATGGCGAAGATGCCATCGGGGTTCGGAAGGACCGTCCAAACGTGCAACTGCCACTGGCCAATCATTTCGTTGAAGTGCCATACATCTTCGTCACCGGTAAAACCTTCAGGGGCTTCGCCGGGGTTGTTCGGGTCATCAGGTACGATAGCGTATTCTACAGCTACCATCTCCATGTCGCCATCAGCGTTGGGTGCATAGAGGATAATTTCTGGTTTTTCTAGTTCGAAGGTGCCGTCCACCAATCCTGGGTTGAGGTAGTGGTGCCCCATATTAGGTACGAAGCCGGATACGTCAATTAGGCCGTCGGTTTCGGCAGCTTGAAATTCCAGATACTTGGAGGTAGCATCGGTTACTTGTTCTACTTCGATTTCCCACATTTCCCGCACGGGATCATCGTCTTTGTCACAGCTGAAGAGTGCTATGGTAAGGAGTAATAGAGTTAGGCCCTTTAGGCAAAATAGATGTTTCATGATGGTATTGTGTTGTGTGAAAAATGGCAGACCTTATGTATAGTCGTACATGGTCTATTGTTGGATCAAAACTAAGGGGGCATATGATGGCGGGTTACCAGACTTGTGCCATTGACTGATACATTTGTTGCAATTGTTGGGCGATGCAATAAATGTGTTATTGGATGCGATAAATGAGCTATTGCGAACTGGGGTTTCTGCTCAATTTTAGCTCGGTCGCCGAGAATAGTTTTATCTTTTACTCGTATCAGATCTGGCCTCGGTGATGAAACTTAAGATTGTTAGTAGATGAAGTATCTGAGAATTACCCTATGGTGGAGTCTAGTGCTACTACCTGCCCTTCTACTGGGGCAGCAGCTTTATTCTGTTGATGCCAACTATCCAGTCCACGACCTCCAGCCACATTTAGAACTGACGCTGGATAGTACCCAGACGCTGACGCCCGAACAAGTCTTGTCCGATTCCAGCCTGGTTTTTAGCCCGCAAGATGAAGCCACACGACACCTGACAATCGGTGACATCTATTGGGGACGAATAAGTTTGAAAACCGAAGAGCCCCTTACCGATTGGACCCTCAATCTGGAAGACCGCTTGCAGGGCGCGCCGGCCTGGACCCGTAGTAATGGTAAGGTCGATGTCTACGCGTTTTCCCAGGGGGAATTGCTCTTTCATCAGAAAACGGGAGTGGAATACCCTAAGAGTGAACGCCCTGAGGCCGAGAATTGGATCATCAATAAAGTGGATTTGACTAGGCTTCCGGTGGGGCAGGAGGTGGATGTAGTGATTAGGGTTCAAGGTAATAGCTTTGGTATTCCTCCTTACTTTAACGCTACAGTCAGAAGCCCAAAGCAGCCTTATTATCACCCTTTGTTTGCCTTTGGTGAAAGCTTCAATCTGTTTATGCTGGGTTGCGCGTTTATCATCTTCCTTTACTTTTTCTTGCAGTATTTATACCTGCGTGAGCGCTTGTTTCTTTGGTTCTCCATTTGGGTGCTATTCTGCTGCTTGACGATGGCCATGTCCGTAGGGTTGATCATTGGGGCGTTTGCTGAGTTTAGATATCCTTTCTGGATCGTTATTTCCAACGGTGTACTCTTTTCCTTTTGGTTTTTTGGCCGTTCCTTCATCAAGTCTAAGGAGAAGTTTCCGCGTTTGGATAAGGTGATGTTGATCCTTTCAGGAGGAATGATTGTGGAGACGGTTTTGATGGTGCTGTACGTACTACTCTTTCAGCCTCAAGTGTACGTTACGGGAGCAGGAGTGCACTATCCAGTGATTATCCTCTACAGCACATTGAGTATTCTATTATCAGTAGCGGTGTTGCTACAGAAGGATCTCTTCGCTAAGTATTTTGGCTTTGCGGCGATTGTCTACTCACTGGCGATCTTACTGGGAGGCTTATGGTCACTTGGTATTCTACGCCTGCCTTTTGACGTTTACGCCTGGGGCATGTTTTTACAAATCGTCATCTATTCCTTTGGTATTGCCTACCGGCAACGAACGTTATTGCTTAAATCTCAGGAGGAAAAACTGCAGTCCCAGCGGCACTACGCAGAGATGCAGCGAGTTAAAGACCTGGACGAAATCAAAACGAAGTTCTATACCAACTTGTCACACGAATTTCGGACGCCGCTGGCATTAATTGCGGGGCCGCTGGAATTAGCCCGTAAAGGAAATCAAGGCCCCGAGGACCAGGTCCAAATATCAGCACAGGCTTTTGAGTTGGTGCAACGAAATACCAAAAGGCTGCAAGGATTGATTGATCAGTTGCTGGAACTCTCGAAGTTGGAAAGTGGTCAAGTGTTCCTCAAATTGGGTCAGGAAGATCTGATCCAGTTTGTCAAAGTGATTGCCCACTCTTTCGAGAGTATTGCGGAGAGCCGTGGGCTGAGTTTTAATACAAGCTTTCCAGAAGCCCTGCCTGACGCCTTTTTTGACCGTGATAAATTGGAGAAGATCATCAGTAATCTCCTATCAAACGCATTCAAGTATACACCCGACGGTGGTACGGTTACCTTGACGGTCGATTACACCGATACCCATTATACTATTGAAATCTCTGACACCGGCAACGGTATTCCTAAGGAAGAAATGAAACGCATCTTTGAGCGCTTCTACCGGGTAGAAGGCACGGAGGCCAAGGGTTCTGGTATTGGCTTGGCGCTGACCAAAGAGTTAGTGGATTTACATAACGGTCAAATCAGTGTGAGCAGCAGCATTGGGGAAGGGACCAGTTTCAAAGTAAGAATCCCGTACCTGCTGGATTTACTTCCCGAGTACCACTTAGTCGATTCTGAAAAAAATAACTTCGGCCAAGCTATACCCGGCGCTGCCGCCGAACATCAGAAAGACTTGCAAGCGGGAGAGGACACGAAATCATTACCATCTTCCAGCACCACCGCCAGCGCTAAGTCACTCGTGCTCGTGGTGGAAGACAATCCGGATCTTAGGCAGCATATCACGACTATCCTACAGAACCACTTCCGGGTGATCACAGCTGAAGATGGTGTTAAAGGCGAACGCCTGGCCATTGAACACATCCCCGATGTCATCATTAGTGATGTCATGATGCCCCAAAAGGATGGTTATCAACTGTGCAATGATCTCAAGTCTAACACCAAAACCAGCCATATTCCCATCGTTATGCTTACCGCCAAGGCGGGGCAGGAGAACAAAATGGAAGGCTTCTCGCTAGGGGCGGACGCTTACCTTACCAAGCCCTTTAATGGGGACGAACTGTTGCTCCGTATCAAGAACTTGATTGATAGTCGAGTTAAGCTCTGGGAGCATTTCAATGCCATGGGGGTCCTCGTTGTTCGGGATGTAGATATGCACTCGGTGGAGGATCAGTTCCTTGAAAAAGTCCTAAAAGCCATTCGTGCCAATCTTGATAATGAATTCCTATCCGTGGGAGATCTGGCCAAAGAAGTTGGCTTCAGTAAATCACAACTGCACCGCAAGCTTAAGGCCATCTGCAATAAGTCGCCAAACCAGCTGATTATTGAGTTTCGCTTAAACGAAGCCAAACGTATGTTGGAAGATCAGCTCGGCACTGTCTCGGAGGTAGCTTACTCGGTAGGGTACTCCAATATGTCATATTTTACCAAGAGTTTTAAGGAGCAATTTGGTGTATTACCAAGTAAGGTTTGATGCCAAAAAAAGCGCGCACTCCCGTTGGAATGCGCGCTAAAAAGTACTTACTAAATACTATCTCTATTCTTTTGTCTGACCCTAATTCAGGATCACAATTTCTCGCATGAGCGGTGCTTTTCCATCCCTTTCCAAATGCAGTAAGTAGGTGCCGCTCGGTAGTCCGTTCGTGTTAACCTCCCAACCATCTTGTGGCCAATAGGCAACTGCTTGGCGCAGGACCTCCTGTCCCCAGAGATTGTACAATCGGATGGTGACTGCTTGCTCTACCAGTTCTACTGCGCTTACGCGGAAATAGTCGCGAGTCGGGTTCGGGTACACGCGCAATTGGCTAGGAGCATTACTTCCACCAGTGAGGCCTTCTTCATCCTCAAAGTCACATACTACCGTGAAAGATTGTACCAACTGGCAGCCTTCCGCATCTGTAATCGTCACGGTGAAGGTTTGGGTGATGAAGCCCATGGTGAACAGAATGCTCGATTGCGTCGGATCGGTAGTAATATAACCATCTTCCAGTGGCGAGCTCAAGGCCCACTCGTAGCTGTAAGGCGGGTTATCGCCACTGGCGATGACGGAGAGTAAATTATCATCTGAGTTAC
>JBCBWU010000030.1:0-42740 GCA_039816955.1 Bacteroidota bacterium | reverse complement strand
ATGAAGCCAGCATCATTGGCCATTTCGGTTTAGGTTTCTACTCCGCTTTCATGGTGGCTGATAAGGTAGAGGCGGTAACCAAATCTTACCAGGAAGGTTCGCAGGGTGTAACCTGGTCATGTGAGGGTGATCCATCCTACGAGCTGGATAATAATGATAAAACAGAGCGTGGAACAGATATCGTTTTGCACATCTCTGAAGATAGTGTAGAGTACCTGGAGAATAACCGTATCCAGGAGCTACTCGATAAATACTGTAAGTTTTTGCCGGTGCCAATTCAGTTTGGTATGCGTAAGGAGTACGAAACCATTGGCGAAGGAGAAGAGGCCGAGACGAAAGAGACAGAGGTTCCAAATATCATTAACGATAAGGACCCGATCTGGAAGAAAACGCCTAATGACCTGACAGATCAGGACTATAAGGACTTCTACCAGGCTCTGTATCCTTTCAGCCCTCCACCGATGTTCTGGATTCACCTCAACATCGACTATCCATTTAACCTCACCGGTATTTTGTACTTCCCTAAGCTGAATAACGCTTTTGAAGTACAGAAAAACAAAATCCAGTTGTACTCCAACCAGGTGTACGTAACGGATGAGGTGAAGGAGATTGTACCAGAATTCTTGACCCTGCTGCACGGTGTTATTGATTCACCAGACATCCCACTAAACGTATCTCGTTCGTATCTGCAGGCCGACCAGAACGTAAAGAAGATCAACTCTTACATTACGAAGAAGGTAGCGGACAAGCTCAATGAGCTCTTCAAGAAGGATCGCGAATCTTACGAAGAAAAGTGGAACGACCTGAGTGTGTTTGTGAAGTACGGTATGGTCTCCGATGAGAAATTCTACGACAAGGCTACAAAATTTGTTTTGTTGAAGAATGTGGATGACGAAACCTTCACCCTGGCGGACTATCGGGAGAAGGTAGACGTTAACCAGAAGGACAAGTACGAGCGTACAGTGGTGATTTACGCAAATGACCCTGCCTCGCAAGATGCCGCCATTAGCGCAGCCAAGAAGCAGAACTACGATGTACTGCTGTTTGATCACATCATCGATAACCACTTCCTCCAAACCTTGGAGCAGAAGGAAGATAAGCTCACTTTCGTACGCATCGATTCTGATACGGTTGATAATTTGGTGCAGACGGATGAGGAGAAAGAGTCAGTACTGAGCGAAGACCAAACCGAGAAGGTGAAAACCCTCTTTGGTGGCGTAGCTGGTGAAGGCAAAACGATAGAAGTGAAAGCCCTTTCTCCAGAGGACCAGCCAGTACAGATCGTTCGCCCGGAATTCATGCGCCGCATGAAGGAAATGCAGGCCATGCAAGGAATGGACCTCGGTGCACTGCCCGATGATTACAAAGTGATCATCAACGGCAACCACCCATTGATCTCTGGTAAGCTACTCCGCAAGAAAGCCAAAGGCCAACAGGAAGTTGCTGACTATCTGTATAAACTGGCGCTGTTGAATCAGAATATGCTCAAGGGCAGCGACTTGACCGCTTTCGTCACCAAGAGCATCGACTTTATTTCGTAAAATCGAAATAAGATCAGGCAAACATAAATCCCGAATCTTGGCTCAGGCTGAGGTTCGGGACTTTTATTAAGTAGGAAATAGGAAATTTGAAATAAGAAATATTAGGTCGGAAGTGGGAAATCGGAGGTCGGAAAATTTGGTTGACCGTTAACGGATTGTAGTAGCGCGATTCATCGCGCTGAATGCAGCCCCCCGCATTTCTAACTTCTTATTTCTTACTTCCTATTTTCGCTCATTTCCATTCCATTCGAAACACCAAATTCGGGGCAAAGCCCAGATTGAAATTATCCTCAAAAAGGATGCGGCGGGGTGAATTGGGGCGATTTTCGATATAGTACTCACGCTCGTAGGTGTTCTGCCGGTCATAGATATTTACCAGCGAAAGGCCAATAACTCCTGACCAGTCTGGCCAGTTCTTGTTGCGGATATTGTACAATACAGATGCGTCTAGCTGATGCACGGCTGCGAGGCGCTCCCCATTGAAGGCGTCGTAGATGGGTTGCGCGTTTGGTGGGCCTCCCCCTTGGTTAGGTAGCAGTCGAAAGTCGCGCATGAAGCTGTAGGGTAATCCGGAACTCCACTGCCAGCCCAGGGAGAAAGTCCAATCTTGGTACTCCAGCACATTGGCCCACTTGAGTTGGTGCCGTTGATCGAAGGGGGCTACAAACTCGGTGTCAAAGAAAGCATCAAACTCAAAATTGACGCTGCTGAGGGAGTAGCTGAACCAGGAACTGAATGGCCCCCAGCGCTTCTTGACCAAAACATCAAAGCCGTTTACATCAGCTTTACCCTCATTAAATCCTTGTTGTGGTAAGGGTACAAAACCGATCGATAGTGCAGCTAGACCATTATTGCGCTTGGCATAAAGCTGAGCATCAATCAACCAAGTACCTTTTTGATAAATAATACCGGCTTGTAGCTGTGTGGATGATAGTACGGATACCTTCCGGTCATCCGCCAATACCCAAATAGGGGTCTTGATACCAAAGTTCGAGCCTTTAAATTCTACTACTTGGCTTAGGAACTGGTAGTACTGACCAGCGGCTACCTGCAGCCTCCAATTATCATTAAACTGATGCCAAAATTGAAGGCGTGGCTCCCAGTACAATTCACCATCGTTAGTGTAATAATTGGCCCGCAGACCGGCCTGGATACCTGTATTTGCTTGCTCTGAACTGCGGTAGCTACCGTATAGCGTATGCAGGCGGGACTCTACACCGCCGCTCTGGTTCGCAAGATTGACTTCTTCATCCTGTTCCAGAATCAGGAAGTCGTTTTCGTAACGGGTAAATTGGTAGCCCGCCTCAACTTGTTGTTCTTGAGTGGTGGTGTAGATAGAGGAGAAACGTAACTGCTGCTCCGTAATCTCATTATCGCGGCTGCCACCACCGTCCTGGCGCTGCAGGTCAAAAATATCTTGTGTAAAGGTGTAATCCGAATCATAGTTGGTAGTGGTCAGCAGCAGCGCCGTTTGCCAGCGCGAGGTCCAGCGGCGTTCCCACTTTGCCTTCCAGCCCTGATGTTGCAGGGCAATGCTGTCGATGTGGGATTGCTCCCTCATTTCATCTCGCACTTCATTGTCGAAGCTGTTTTCGGAAAACAAGCCTGCTAGATGCAGTTGGTCCCGCTCCGAAAGTTTGGCCGAGTACTTGATTTGGGTATCCCAAAAGTTGAACGCATCCGTAACGCGGAGGCCATTGGGGAGGTTATCTGGTGAAAAATTACCTTGAAGTACCTCCTGTTGATTACGGTAACGCAACTGAGCAAAAAAAGGCGGATTCCAAGCGTCCACTAAAGATCGCCGCAAGGAAATACTCACGCCCTGTTTCTGTGCTTTATCGGCAGCTTGGGCGTAACCGAAAGCGGAAAACAGGTTAGTACCCAGGCCTCCAGTGAGTCCGGGTCTTTTCCGGGCATCCGTATTGATATCTATAATGCCGGCAATACGCCCCCCGTAGGCAGCTCCAAATCCGCCGCGAAAAACGTCTACTTCGTCTACCACGTACGGATTAAAAGCGGATATGCTACCGAAATAATGGGCCGTATGGTAGATGGGAATATCCTCCCACATGATCAGGTTTTGATCCGGTGTGCTACCGCGAATATGGATGTTAGAAAGTGTCCCGTCGGGACTGGAGATACCAGGTAGGAATTGTAGACTTTGCAGCACTTCAGGTTCTACCTGCCCCGGTAGGCTGGGTAAAGCGTCTGGCTGGAGATTCGTAGAAAACCCTTGTTTGCTGAGTTCAATTCCCTCGGTTAGATAGTCGGTCACCACTACCATCAAATTTTCGCCGTAAGGCAAAAAGGATAAGGATATGTCGGGGCATTTGGTTTTTAGGTAGTCGTAAGCCGCAATGCGTTGCTCTTGGTAGCCAATGTAGCTGATTACAATGGTATCCGTTGGTTGAGTAGCACTGGAGAAGAAGAATTTACCTTGCTCATCTGCACTGCCACCTTTCTGTGTCCGTAAGAGATAGGCGTTGGCGTAGGACAAGGGCTGACCGCTCAAGCTGTCCAACACCCGCCCACAAAACCGGTAGATGGGGACAACGGTGGAAGTTACCTCTTCTGCGAAAAGCGTAACGTAACGTTCCTCCACCAATTCGTAGGAGAGGCCGGTGCCCTGTAGCGTGGTTTCAAGCAGTTCTTCTAAATTATCGGTGGTGATATCAACGCTGACCACCTGTTCGGCCAGGCGATCCTGATAAGAAAAGGCCAGGTCGTACTGGCGCTCTAATTCTTGCAGAACCGTTTTCAAGCTCACATCGGTAAGCTGTATTTCATAAACGGTTTCCTGCTGCCCAAGCAATGTAGGCAGGCCAACAAAGCACCAAAAGCATACCAATGCCACTATTCTAACCATCCGCTACTCTCTGTATAGATTAACCTGTTTTGAAGATACAATTTCGTATCGTATCGGTAGTGAGTTGAATACAATTCGCAGGGCCTGTTCTAGATCATTAGTCGGGAAGGTAGTTGACACGATGGTGGTCGTATCTACACCATTGGGCTTGATGATGATATCAAATTGGAATTCCAACTCCATTATTACCCGAGATAATGGTACACTATCTAAGCGAACCCGGCCATTGCTCAGTAGGTGATCTCCTACTTGTTCCGGTTGTACATTCCAGTACTGGGCAGGACTTCCTGGCTGGAGCCGAACCGCTTGCCCGGCTTTTATTACTTCATCAAAGTCATTGGCCGCAAAACGGACGGCGACTCGCCCTTCGTAACAACTTACTTCGAGCTGTCCTTCTCGACTCCATACGTTAAACTGTGTGCCCAATACTTGCACCTGACCCACATCGGTATTCACGGTGAAAGTACTCCCCTTGGCGACATCAAAATAGGCTTCACCGGCCAATTCCAGTTGTCGGTTCGCTGGCCAATCATCCTGGGTGTAAGTCAAGGTGCTGGCAGCGTTCAATACAACAAAGGAGGCGTCTGGTAAATGCTTTTCTAGTCGTTGACCAGCAACTGTGGCAAACTGTGTGGTAGGTGGTGGCTGTAGCAAAAACCAGGCAGCTATAGCCAAGCCAACCACAGCAGCGGCAGCCAACAGCCAGCGGCGACTGAGTTGCCGTACTTTAGCCTTGGGGGGTTGTAAGATATTTTGGAGTAGTGCTTCTTGCTGCAGCTTAGGAGCGTGCATTTTTTCTGTTACCTCCCGTAAACGTTGCAGCGCAGTGTACTCCGGGCGTTCCCGAAAGCTTTCTTCTTCGGCTTCCGATAACTCACCATTTACCCATTTGTGTAAGAGTTCATCATTTTTCATGGTTTGGTTTTCTGTTCACATTACACTAAAGACCAGTAAGCGGTGCAATGACCTACCTCGGAATGAAATTATCTTATATTCTCCGTTACTTTCCGCAGGGTGTCCAGGGCGTTGTAGATTCGCTTTTCGACGGCTTGTTTACTTATTTCCAGAGTGGCGGCAATTTCCTTATAGGTCATCTTATCAATTCTACTCATTAGAAATGCGACGCGCTGTTTTTCCGGTAGATTGGCGATGGCTTCTTGTAGCCTTTCGGCTAATTCTTTTTCCTCCAGCAAAAATTGTGGATCGTGCGCTTGTCCTTCAATTCGCACACTTTGCTGATACTGCAGCACAACCTTCTGGTGCTGGTATTTATTCTTGAGCAGATTTTTCGCGATAGTGAAAACGTAGCCCTGTGCTTTTCCGAAAAGGACGGATTTACAATTCTTCCACAGGCGGGTAAAGGCCTCTTGGGTGAGGTCGTGCGCCAAGGCATCATCTCCAGTTTGGTAAAAGAGATAATGATGCAGCGTTTGGGCGTAGGCCCGAAAAACGCCTGTGAAGTGGACTTCGTCGCAAAGAGATTTTTCGTGGTCTGACATAAGTGCTCGTCAAAAATTAATATCCTCCCCTGGTTTAGGTCCTTAGCTTGAATAAGCTCATTATCAATCGCTTATTACTTCACTAAAGACCTAAAAGTCGAGAATTAATTCTTCGACTGAAAAAAATTTTAAAAAATCACAACTGCAGGTAGGTCTTTTGGTACCTACCCGGTCTTTATGTGCAAAGGCAAAAAATACACTAATCCAAAGATAGACGCAAAAACAAAACCACCATAGTGTATGAAACAACGATTACTATTTGGTCTCATGATTACGTTAGCGGTACTGGGCTTAAACGGTACCATTGACCTGAATGCACTATTTAATTACGAGGATCAGGATATTCCACTTTACGTGAATCGCGATAATACTCCGCCCAATAACACCATCTCGGACGCCGGGGCTACATTGGGAAGGGTGCTGTTTTACGACGTGAATTTATCAGCCAATAATACGGTGGCCTGCGCACACTGCCACCAGCAAGCGTTTGCCTTTGGTGATGAGCGAGTATTGAGTGTTGGATTGAGTGGTGGTCTAACCGGTAGGCATTCTATGCGCTTGGTGAATGCGCGCTTCAGTGATGAGGACCGTTTTTTCTGGGATGAGCGAGCTGTATCCTTGGAGGATCAAAGCACACGGCCTATCCAAGACCATATTGAAATGGGTTTTAGTGGGGAAGATGGTGATCCCAGTCTGGACTCACTGATTCGCAAGTTGAGTGATATCTCTTATTATCAGGAGCTTTTCACCTTTGCCTATGGTAGCCCCAATATTACAGAACCCAGGATGCAAAGAGCGTTGGCGCAATTCATCCGCAGTATACAATCATTCGACTCCAAATACGATGAAGGCCTGGCACTGACTAATGGCAACGGCAACCAAGCCTTCCCCAATTTTACACCCGAGGAAAATCAAGGTAAGAATCTATTCCAAACACCACCCGGGGCTGGTGGAGCCGGCTGTGCTGGCTGTCACCGCCCGCCTACGTTTGACATTGACCCAAACACGATGAACAACGGTGTGATCGGAGTGGCAGGCAATCCCACTGCCACCGATCTCACCAACACTCGCTCACCGTCTTTGCGTGACCTGCTTAATCCCGCGGGTGTGCCTAATGGGCCATTCATGCACGACGGTAGCCTCCCCAACCTTATGGCGGTGATTAATCATTATGATGATATTGATTTCAATCCCGCCATTAACCCAACACTTGACCAACGATTGAGAGGAGGGCCAGGAGGGCAAGGGCAAAACCTGGGCTTAACCCAAGCCGAAAAGAATGCCCTGGTTGCCTTTCTGGCCACTTTGTCAGGCAATGCCATCTACACGGATGAGCGTTGGTCCGACCCTTTCTCGCCGGATGGCGAATTGGAAATTATCCCTTACTGTGGCGCACCCATTGAGACGGTGGTGGAACTAACCATCTGTGATGGTGATGAGGTAGAAGGTTATTCGGAAACAGGTATCTATACGGATACGTTTACCGCCAGCAATGGCTGTGATTCTATTCGTCAGTTGGAATTGATTGTCTTGCCTGAAAGTCATCCAGATTGTGTGGTGAATAGTACTGATGATGTACTGGAAGACGTAGTGCCACTAACGTATCCGAACCCGTTCCGTGATGCCTTTACGCTTGAATACAATGGAGAACAGCTAAGTCTGATTCACCTCTATGATATGCGAGGCCGTCCACTGCTGCAACAGCAAATTGGTAGCCTCACTCAATTTACCCAAGTTCAGGCAGAGCATCTGCCGGTTGGTATCTATCTACTACGTGGCTTTACTGCTGATGGTCAACAACTCTTCACGAAGAAAATGATCAAAGAATAAACGGGAAGCTCCGCTTTCCCAAGGATGCAAGGACACAGGGGGTGTCCCTTTTACAACGCCCGCGACCTACGGCCTGCGGGCGTTATTTATTTGTGCTGTGCGGACGCATTGCATCTTGCCGTACGGACGCATTGCAATGCGTCCCTACAGCATCCCCTTCAAATCCTCCAGCGTATTCGCCTCCGCAATTGGTTTGTCGCGCCGCCAGCGCAGCATGCGCGGGAAACGCAGAGCAATGCCTGATTTGTGTCGGGTACTCACCCGAATACCCTCAAAGGCAATTTCGAAAACGTGGGTGGGCTTCACACTGCGTACGGGGCCAAAGCGTTCGATGGTGTTGGCTTTCACCCAACGGGTAATTTCACGGAATTCTTTATCAGTAAGGCCAGAATAGGCTTTGGTAAAGGGAACTAGTCGCTCGCCATCCCAAACGGCGAAGGTGAAGTCCGTGAAGAGGTTGGCGCGGCGGCCGTGGCCTTGCTGGGCGTAGATCATGACGGCATCAACGGTCAGTGGATCCACTTTCCACTTCCACCAGTTGCCGCGCTTGCGACCAGTTTGGTAGGGAGAGTCCAGGCGCTTGAGCATGATTCCTTCGCTTTTCTTCTCGCGGGCTGTTTCGCGTTCTTCAGCTAGCGCCTCCCAACTCTCGTATTGGACCGTTTGACTCAGTTGTAGAATGCCTCCATTGGGGTAGTCGGCTACAAGCTTTTCCAGCAGATGGCGACGCTCGCTTAAAGGACGTTTCCGAATATCCTCACCTTGCCATTCCAGTAGATCATAGGCCATTAAGATCACCGGCGCTTTTTCCAGTATTTTTTTCGTGACGTTCTTACGGCCGATACGCGTTTGTAGGTCATTGAAGTCTAGCGGTAGGCCATCGCGCCAGGGTAGAATTTCTCCATCCAGTACTGTTCCATCCGGCAGAATTTGCGCTAGCGAATGGTATTCTGGAAACTTATCTGTCACAAGTTCCTCACCGCGTGACCATACGAATAGCTCCCCTTTGCGCACGATGAGCTGGCCGCGGATGCCATCCCATTTATGTTCCGCTTGCCACTCGGCAGGAGTGCCAATTTCGTCCAGTTCTTTCTCCAATTGGTAGGCGAGGAAGAAAGGGTAGGGGCGCGAGATGTTATCGCCCTCGTTGGGCTCGATAATGAGTTGCTGGAAATCAACCGTTGCCGGATCCCATTTACCCATTAGACGGTGTGCCAGTACGGGTTCCTCTAGGCCCGTGTATTTACTGAGGGCGCGAACCATTAATTTTTGGGAAACACCCATCCGGAATCCACCGGTGATGAGCTTATTGAAGATGAAGCGCTCTACAGAGGTCAATTCGCTCCAGGCTTCAATCACGGCACTGCGTTTATCACCTTCCTCTAATTGACCCAATGATTGAACGAAGGTGATCCAGTAAGTTAGTGATTCTTGGCGCTGGGAGCTTGGGGGAGGGAGTAGGAGCGCAATGGTCTCTGCCAAATCGCCAACAATGTGGTAGCTATCTTCAAATAGCCAGTTGGGGAGTCCGCTCATTTCTGCTGCCCATTGCCGGAGGAGTGTAGTATTTACAGTGCGTTTAGGGCGCCGATGGCTAAGCAGGGCCATGGTCCAAAGTCGGTCTCTATCGTCCACCTTGGCAAAATAGTCGGCCAGGGCGGCTACTTTAACCGTTGTCTTGGTGGTCTCATCGAGCTGGGTAAAAAGTTCGGCGAAGCGCTGCATAGTCTTTAGTTGTCTTCGGTGTTCTCTTCTTCCTCGGTGCCATAGGCCGTTTCTACTACCGCGGACTCTAACCCTTGCTCACGCAGCCATTTGCTGAATACCTCGGTGTAGCCGTGGGTGACGAAAACACGTTCTGCACCGGTAGCTTTGATGGCATCGTTCAGCCCAGTCCAATCAGCATGATCACTAAGGATAAAGCCGCGGTCTACTGCTCGGCGGCGGCGTGCTCCGCGCAGTCGCATCCAACCCGATACGTAGGCCAGTGATACAGGCTTGAATTTCTTCAGCCAGGTACCGCCCAGCGTGGAGGGAACGGTGACCACCATATTGCCTGGGTATAGCTTCTTGTCAATTTCGGGCGTGACCCGAGTGGTGGGAGGGAGATCAACTCCCTGCTGACGCATGATCTCATTGGTGTTTTCTACTGCGCCGTGGGTATAGATGGTACCAATGCTGGGGTCTAAGCCCTGCAGCAAGCGTTGAGCTTTGCCTAGTGCATAGGAGAAGAGTACGGAGACTTTACCATCGGCCTTGTTCTGCCGCCACCAGTTATTGATGTCTTGCATGACTTGCGCCTGCGGTTCCCACTGGTAGATGGGTAAACCAAAAGTAGATTCGGTAATAAAGGTATGGCAGCGGATGGGCTCAAAGGCCTCCGCCAAACCGTCATCTTCGACTTTATAGTCTCCGGAAACGACCCAAACTTCCCCTTTGTATTCAATACGAATCTGGGCGGAGCCCAAAATATGACCGGCCGGATGGAAGGAAAACTTAACGCCGTTTACTCGAATCTCCTCCCCGTAATCTACCGTGCCCAGGGAGATGTCTCCCAATCGGTACTTGATCACCGGAGCAGCTGTTTTGGTGCACACATAATGCCGATGCCCCCAACGCGCATGATCACTATGCCCATGCGTGATCAGTGCCCGCCCTACGGGTTTCCAGGGGTCAATGTAGACATCCGCCTGCGGGCAGTACAGCCCTTCCGACTTGAATTCGAGTAACATGCTTGTAGGACAAAATATAATCGGCTAAGGTTCATTTCCAAGCTTTCCCTCCCCCTCAGGTGAGTAAAACGAGCTGAAGGCACGAGCATTTCCTAGTATCTCGGTGAGCCGTACGCGAACCTCCCCCGCGAACACAGTGAGCTATACCCGTGAGCTTAGGCGAACCCTCTACTGAAATACGGCATAGCTAATCCCAAACAACAATACAGAAAGCACCACGCCAACCATGAAAAGGTTGTAACAAATTCGAAGCTGATTGTACTTCGTGCCCAGAGAACGTCCCAGGAAGTAAAGGTCACGCTTGATCGCTGATTCTAAGTTTTCGTCTTCCCGTATAATGGTGTTCATACCCTCGTCGTACTCCTTAATGCTCATGCGGTAGAAATTACCGAAGAAGAAAAGGTTGGAGCGTCCCGCATTAATATCTTCCTTACTGGTAAGGCCCGTCATTGGTATTGGTCGGGTAGCTAGAGTAGCAAAGATCATTGAGACTAAACAAGTCAAAAGCAAAATGATAACAGGAACCATCAAATGTGACGCATCATTTACATAACCCGCGGCCATAGGTACTGCGATGGTTACGATCAACGCATTTACCGATAGCATGATGTTGGCCTTGTTATCAGCCAGATTACTGAGGTCCATGTGGTTCCGAAGTGCCGTTTTAAACATCATCTGCGCACTCCGGTTGGTACCAATAGTTGTGCCGGTACGGGTATCGGACTTCTTGTCTTTGCCCTTTTTCTTATTCTTGCCTTTTTTCTTTTTCTTCTGCGCTAGCTTTTTGAGCGTCTCTTCGTTTTGCCGGTGCTGAGTACCGTAAATCTCCTGCGCTACTTCTGTGAAGTACTGATGCTGCGAGATGAATTCGTAGTTGAGTTTGTACCAGGCGCGGTCGGTATGAGATTCCTCCCGAAAGATTTTCCATTCGTGGCGCAAGCCAGATAAAAGTGCGAGGTAATCCGCCCGGCCCACATTACACAAATCGGCATCCCGTAGAATCATTTCCATTTGATCCTGGGGTTCATGGCCCATTTTGGTAGCTAGGATGAGTCGGTGAATCTCAGCAATGGCTTCCGGACTAAGATTGGTCTCTTTTAAGAACGCTTCGGCAATTTCTGCGCTGGCCTCTTCGTGCCCTTCGTAAATGCGGGTAAAACCGGTATCGTGAAACCAGGCTGCCAACTCTACAATTTCCCGTTGTTGCTTCGAGAGCTCGTGCCGCGCCGATAATAGACGTGCGGAATCAACCACCGCTAAGGTGTGAGGAAGGTTATGGTAGTAATGGTCAGGAGTTAGCTCTTCCTGCAATAGCTGTTTTACGTAGCGCTCCGCCTGGCTGACGTTGCTATCCATAGTTGACATTTTTCCGATCTGGAAAGAAACTCTAATGTAAGCATCTTATCCTTAATGAACTTGCTCTGTGCTTACTAAAGACAAAAACGCCTCTTGAAGCTTTTGGGTTTGCTCCCCTAGTTGGCCATTACCAATAATTTGGCCGTCGATTGATACAATGGGAAGGGCACCCTTTATTGAACTGGTAAAGAACATTTCCCGGGCTGCCTTGAGTTCCGCTAATTCTACATCGCGTTCTTCTACGCGCATGCCTAGGTCCCTTGCCACCTCTAAAATCTTGAGCCGGGTAATGCCGTGTAGCACTTTATCCTTGGGCGTAATTAGTGTGCCGGCTTCGTCGATAATAAAGAAGTTGGAGCGGTCACTCTCTCGCACGTAGGTGCCATCGTGGTACAAGGGGTAATGGGCATTGCGCTCTTTTAGCCAAGGCAATAAGTAGACCCCACTGAGGTAGTTAATTGATTTGACGTTGGGCAATTCCCGTTGGTGCTGGTATAGCGCTACTCGGCCACCGTTTTGGAGTATTTCTTCCGGAACAGAAGGGAATGGTGATTGGATGATGAAAAAATTACCCGTAGTTGGGGTAAATCCATCCAGTGAATAGCCACCGGTTAGTGATAATCGAATACCGCCATCGGGGACCTCGTTTGCCGCTATCAATTGATGGATAGCCGTACGTACTTCATCCCGCTCGAGCGGACTGTCTAATCCTAAAAATTCAATTGCCCCAAAGAAGCGGTTCAGGTAATCTTCTAAAAAGCGTGGCTGATAACGTTGGAAGACAAAGTAGTCGAATATGCCAAAACCTCTTAATAGCGCGAGATCATTGATCTGAAGCTGTGCTGCTTCCAGCGGTATTATGTCGCCGTTTAGATAACATTTCATCGATTTCAATATTAATTCCCAGTACAAGTCAGAAATATAGCGGTAAAAAACGGATGTTTGCAGGAATCTCTTCAACAGAGCAGTAAAATAATGGCAGACTACATTCCCATCGGGGATTATGTGTTGTACAACAATCACCATCTGGTGGCCTTTAACAAGCCAGCGGGCGTACCTGTGCAGCCAGATCAAACGGAGGATCCCTCGCTCTTGCAGTTGGGCTCTACTTATTGTAAGACCCAGCTCCAGTTGATTCATCGGATTGACCGTCCGGTATCGGGCTTGGTTCTATTTGCGAAACGTAAGGATGCCATGCAGGCTTTGCACGAACAATTCCGAAAGCGGTCAGTTCGTAAATCGTATCTAGCGGTAACCGCCCAGGCGCCTACTGAAGAGACTGGTGAACTGGTACATCATCTGCGGAAGCGCAAAGGCAAATACCAAGCAGAGGTATTAGACGAGCCCGCGGAGGGTACTACCGAGGCCCGCTTGAGCTACACTTGTGTTGCTAAGAGTGAGCGCTATTTTCTGCTCAAGATTGATTTGCAGACTGGGCGTTATCACCAGATTAGGGCACAGTTGGCGCATATTGGCTGCCCCATTCGGGGAGATGCTAAGTATGGCTTCCGGCGCCGTAACCCAGATCGCAGTATTGATTTACACGCTTGGCAGCTAAGTTTTCAACATCCGCGTACGCATATTACAGAAGAGGTTACTGCTCCCTTGCCTGATACTCCGCTTTGGCAGGCTTTTGCCCAAAGTGAATTTTTCCAGCACGATTAAGATTGATTATGGACCGTATCCGTTCCTACTTTCCGGACCTTACTTCCCAGCAAGACCAGCAGTTAGCACAGCTGGACGCACTCTATCGGGACTGGAACCAGAAAATTAATGTCATTTCCCGCAAGGATATTGATAATCTCTATCTGCACCACGTTTTGCATAGCATGGCACTTGCTAAAGTGATCCAATTTAATCCAGGCGCGAAAGTGTTGGATTTGGGTACTGGTGGGGGCTTTCCGGGTATTCCTTTGGCCATCCTTTTTCCGGAAACGGAATTTGTATTGATCGACGGCATTCGCAAAAAGATCAAAGTTGTAAATGAGGTGGCGGAGGCGCTAGGATTACAGAATGTCAAAGCCTTTCAGCAACGGGCTGAGGAACGCAAAGGAGCGCACTTCGATTTTATTGTTACGCGGGCAGTGGCCTTGTTGGAAAAACTTGTACCGTGGAGCATGCGCCTGGTGACGGAAGAACAGCGTCATATTTTGCCGAATGGCCTTTTGGCCTTGAAGGGTGGCAACGTGAAAGAAGAAGTGCAGGCCCTGCCAAGAGGGAGTTATGCAGAGATTTATCCGATTAAGGATTTCTTCTCAGAGGACTTTTTCGTGGAAAAATCGGTGGTGTACGTGCAGTATTAGGTGTTGAATTAAAATATTATTTTTACGTATATGTAAAAATTATGTACTGATTTGCAGTGATTTGTACTTTATAAAAAAATGTCATATTTTTATCTCAACATAATGACAATTCAAGTAATACTTTTTTTTGAGCTTAAATGGCTCCTTACACTATGAACACTAAAAAGAATTGTCAACAATCCTATTAAGCTACTTCCGGATTATCGTTCTGATGATCCGGAAGTTACGCTTCTCACTCTTTCGCTTTAAAGTTTCCTTCAATTGTGATTGCGATAGGCTCGGCTGCTCGGTTTTGTTGCTGTGTAGTAATGCGATAGCCCGTAGCGGGGAAGTAGGCTAAATCATATTCGTTGGAAGCAAGGGCACTGCTATTTTCTCGACGGATGCGCACTTCTGTTACTACACCATCAGCATCCCATTTTACGGCAAGGGACCTTACTTCTAAATCCTCTTCCAGCGCCTGGTAGCTGGCCTCGCGAACTTGTGCGTCCTGAAATACGGAGTCTGCCTGGTACTTATCGATCCAGGAAGGTTTATTGATGTCTGCTCTGCGGAAAATGCTTAGCTCTTGTTCAAAATCAATAGTCTCGGCAGTTTGTTCCTCCTCTTTACCCTGGTAGTTGACCTTTTTAGCTAGTGTAAGATTTAGACTATCTAAGCGTACTACTTCAGTATCTATGAAATCAGCCAGGGGGAAGAAAACAGCTGGAGCATCGTCTTCTTGCTGATTGATATCATCTTGCGAATTGCAAGATGATAAAACATATACCATGCTTAATAGAGCGGTAGCAAATATGAGCTTTTGCATAAATCCATCTTAAGGTTAAAGCGACCAATAAGGGTGCCGGCAAGTAAGCAGCAGCAATCAAAATCTAGTCAAATCAGTTTGATCTAAAACGCTAGCACCCTTAGCTATTAGCTGGGCGGATTAGTACGCTTCCATCCATTGCCGCAGGAGATGCTATCTCCATCATTTTTAGTAAGGTTGGAGCTACGTCTCCGAGCTTGCCATCGGCTACGCTCCATTCCCCTTCCCGCTGATGAACAAAAATACAAGGCACCAGGTTTTTGGTGTGCGCCGTATGTGGGCTACCATCTTCGTTAATGAGGAAATCAGAGTTGCCATGATCGGCAATCACTAGGAACTCGTATCCCAGTGGAAGCCCCGCCTCCAGGATCTTACCTAAGCACTCATCTACCGTTTGCGCGGCTACTTCTGCGGCCGAGAAAACGCCAGTATGCCCTACCATATCGGTATTGGCAAAGTTGAGGCAGACAAAATCCGGTTGATTGGTTTGGATATCCTCAATGATTGCACTGGTTATTTCCGGAGCACTCATTTCGGGCTTTAGATCGTAGGTAGCGACCTCCTTTGGGGAAGGTACCAGCAAGCGGCGCTCGTTTTCGAAAGGCTCCTCGCGGCCACCGTTGAAAAAGAAAGTAACGTGGGCGTACTTTTCCGTCTCGGCAATCCGCACTTGTGTTTTTCCTGCTCTAGCAATCACTTCGCCGATGGTATCGGCCAGGTCGCTTTTTTCGAATAGGACTTCCAGGTTTTCAAAGGTCTCATCGTAGCGGGTCATTGTGAGGTAGTGGACATCCAATTTTTGCATGTCTTGCTCTGGGAAGTCCCGTTGGGTGAGCGCTTCGGAGATTTGGCGGGGACGGTCGGTGCGGAAGTTAAAGCAAATGAGCACGTCGCCGTCTTGTACGGAAGGGGCAGTTGTTCCATCTTTACCCTGCAGCACGATCGGCTCAATAAATTCGTCGGTCTGCCCCTGATCATAGCGGGCTTGCATGGTAGATAAAATGTCTGAGCTTGCTTCGCCCTTTCCTTTCACTATTAGATCATAGGCCAGTTGAATCCGTTCCCAACGTTTGTCACGATCCATGGCGTAATAGCGACCAATGACGGTGGCCAATTGTGTCGTCTTGCCGTCAAGATGGTTTAGCAAGGTTTTGAGGTATTCCTTGCCTCCCTGTGGGGAAGTGTCGCGCCCATCCATGAAGGCGTGGATATAAGTTTGTTCGTTACCGGCGGCTTCGATAATATCCACCATGGCCAGCAGGTGGTTGAGGTGAGAGTGTACCCCTCCGTCCGAAACCAGCCCCATCAGGTGTACCGCTTTCCCATTTTCCCGGGCGTAGCGCAGGGCGCTTTGCAGTTTAGCGTGTTTGGCCAAGTCACCTTCGCGAATGGCCTTGTTGATGCGGGCAAGTTCCTGATACACAATCCTTCCCGCGCCAATGTTAAGGTGGCCTACCTCCGAATTACCCATCTGGCCTTCGGGTAATCCTACCTCCTCGCCAAAGGTGACTAGCGTAGAATGAGGATAGTCTTGCCAAATGCGATCAAAGACTGGCGTATTGGCATTGGCAATAGCGTCCGCTTCGAGAACAGTGCCTAAACCCCAACCGTCGAGAATGACTAAGAATGCTTTATTGGCCATATGAGAATGCTTTTTGACGAGTACTTTGCTTGATGAATGAAGCGCCAAAGATACGAGCATAGTGTAAACTGAACACTAAAACGGATCGTCTTGGCATTCTGAAAATTGTTTTTATTTTTGAGCAGGGCGCAAGCAATGAATAAATCTTGCTCAACGTTATCTCTTGTATTATTGCCCTTTTTTGCGAACCCTTGCCTATTTGAGTTACTGCAACCATTCAAACTATCTCCGTAAAACGGATGACGCAAAAATGTGACTTTTACGCCTTTTCGCGTCTTATTTCCAAAGCAAAGTTATTGGGTCTTCGGG
The DNA here is from genome assembly GCA_039816955.1 of Bacteroidota bacterium. Lineage (GTDB taxonomy): Bacteria > Bacteroidota > Bacteroidia > Chitinophagales > Saprospiraceae > Lewinella. The sequence continues at coordinate 25,854 of JBCBWU010000030.1, read as the reverse complement.
CCCACAACTAAAAAAATGCTTATGAAACAGTTGTTGTTTGCATTGATGTTTCTCCCTCTGATGGCCTACGCCCAAACGGGTATGGCACAGATCAGTCAAGCACTGAACGGCGGTGATATTGAAACATTAGGCAGTTATTTCGACGAATCCATGGAGCTTTCCATTTTGGAAGAGGAAGGAATTTACAACAAGGGGCAAGCGCTACAAAAAGTAAAGCGATTCCTCTCTAACAATACAGTCAATTCCTTTACCGAAGTACACCAGGGAGCATCCCGTAGTAGTGATTCGCAGTACGTTATTGGAGATCTTAAGACGAGCGGAGGCACCTATCGTGTCTACTTGTTCTTGACCAATAGCAATGGAAAAATGATTATTCAAGAGCTGCGCTTCGATCGTGAGTAAGCGCTAAACTTTTCTGCCCTGTAAAGGGTTAGTGGTTTGCACCCGGTTCTGTTTACAGGGCCGGGTGTGTTGTTTTTAGGGGAACCTCTTAACTTTGCAGTATGGAAGGAACGGTGGTGACAAAGATGGATATCCGGAAATTGCCCTTTGCTGAGATCCAGCAAGCCTTAAAGGAGATGGGGCAGGCGGGCTTTCGTGCCAAGCAAATCTACGAATGGCTTTGGCAGAAAGGGGCTCGTTCATTTACGGAAATGACTAACCTATCTAAAGACCTCCGTCTGAAGCTGGAAGAGCAGTTTGTGATCAATGCCATTACCGAGGACAAAGTGCAGCACAGTTCAGACGGTACGGTGAAGACTCGTTTTCGCCTGCACGATGGTCATTTGATTGAATCAGTCCTTATTCCCGTTCCAGCTGATAATCGCTTCACGGTTTGTGTTTCTAGCCAGGTAGGGTGCAGTCTCACCTGCAAGTTTTGTGCTACGGGGCAGATGAAGCGCCTGCGCAATTTAGACGCTGCCGAAATCTACGATCAAGTGGTAATGGTAAACGAACAGTGCCTGGAGAAATTTGGGCATCCGCTTACCAATATTGTTTACATGGGCATGGGGGAACCATTATTGGCTTACCGCCCGGTTTTAGAAAGTATAGAAAAGATCACGAGTCCGGAGGGGCTTAATATGGCGCCGCGCCGCATCACCGTGAGTACTGCTGGTATTGCTAAGATGATTCGCCGTTTGGCAGATGATGCCACCAAGGTAAACCTGGCTCTCAGCCTCCACGCTGCCGATGACGCGAAGCGGGATGATATTATGCCTATCAACGAGCAAAATAACTTGTCGGTCTTGATGGATGCCCTAGAGTACTTTTACCTCCAAACCCGCAACCGCATCAGCTACGAGTACATCGCTTTTCAGGACTTCAACGACAGCCTGGATGATGCCCGAAATCTACTCAAGCTCTGCAAGCGTTTTCCTGTACGCGTAAACATTATCGAATACAACCCCATTGATGGTGCCGAATTCCGGAAAGCTACCGCTCACCGGATCGATGATTTCGCCCGTCTCCTAAGGGATAATGGCGTAATGGTCACCATTCGTCGCAGCCGCGGTAAGGATATTGATGCCGCCTGTGGGCAATTGGCGAATAAAGGCTGATTAATTAGAATTAGCGTGTGAATTAGAATCAGAATCAATACACTCTACTTTAAACGTCACCTTTATTCTAATTCCTATTCTAATTCTAATTTCTCCGCATGAAAATCTTCCTCATAGGCGGTAACGGCACCATTGGTCGTCGTTTAGTAGAACACTTTCAAGACGAGCATGAAGTTATCATTGGTGGCCGCACTGGCGCTGATGTTTCCATTGATATTGCTGATAGTGCATCCATTGCAAAAGCCCTGGAACAGGTGGGACAAGTGAACGCTATTATTTGCGCCGCCGGCGAAGCCAAGTGGGCTCCGTTTAGTGAACTATCAGAAGAAGATTTCTATATCGGGCTGCGTAGTAAGTTGATGGGGCAGGTCAATCTCGTTCGCTTGGGCCAGCAGTATGTCCGAGACGGCGGTTCGATTACCTTATCCACCGGCATTCTTGCGGATGATCCCGTTGTGAAAACAACCAGTGCCGCTATGGTGAATGGCGCTATTCACAGCTTCGTACGTGCGGTTGATCTGGAGATGGAGCGGGGCGTTCGGGTCAACGTCGTTTCATTAGGTGTTGTAGCGGACGCTTACGAAAAATACAAGGACTATTTCCCTGGGCACAATCCTATTCCTACCACTAAAGTAGTTAATGCCTATGTGCGTAGTGTGCAAGGGCACGGGCGCGGGCAGGTGATACGATACTACGATTAGTTGGGTTGGTAGATTTGGTGAATTTGGTTGGGCCTGTGGCCCTGGTTGGTAGATTTGGTTAGATGGTTAGATTGTTGAGAGGTTTTGTTGGAATAATGGTTTAGTAGGGCATACAGCTTTTTGTTGGCCTGACCTTCACTTTTACTGTCACTTTCATTTTGATTGAAATTGCCCCTTATGTGCCCTTTGGTAGTTCAAACCCATTAGCCGTTCGAGGCGATAAAAAGCACTGCTACGTAGCTTATAATCAGTAAAAACTATAATTTCAACTACCTCAACTAACTAAGGCCGAAGGCCGAACCAATTCAACTTTATCCACCGAAGCCTCGGGCGAAGGTGGGCTAATTCAACCAAATTCACCAACTAAGACCGACGAAGGAGGTCGAACTAAATTCACTAACTCAACTAATCCAACTCAACTCCCCACGCCCGCCGCCATGAGCGTTGCCAAAAACGGAATCACCAACATCAAGACCAATTCGAAGGTGACAATACGCTTAATTTTAGCTGGTACCTCAATCCATTCCTCAGGGTCATCTCCTTTTCGGTTACGGGCAAAAAATAGGGATGGGATGATGGATAATATACCTACTACAACCGCCAAGGTGACTTTGACGTGAAATATGCCATTGCTGTTGTAAAATTCTGCGGGTTTACCCACCCCGAGCCAGAGTAATAGGCCCATACCTACCACTAAAACCGCACTCGCGCCGTAGATTCTATCAATCGTCATCAACTGTTGGATGTCTGCGCGCCGCAACTGGGGTTTGAGGAGGATCCACTGCGCGATTAGCATACTCACCCAAGTAAAGATCCCGATGAAGTGCAGATAGCGAACTATTATTTCTGTGTACATACCATTAGTCAGTTGATCAAGGACTAAACTGAGCAGCTGGCTAAAGGTTTGTCGGTAAATACAAAACCTACTGGAATTCCTATACTTGAAATTGGCCGTAAAACAGGGAGTCAAGACTGGAAGAGAGCCGCCAAATTTGTAGTGCACCTAATAAATCAACATGCTACAATTGCGCCAACCCTATTTCTTCTACCTCGTTGTTTTATTATTCCTTTTTGGTCTTGCGGGCTGTGAAGGTTGCAATGATCAAGGACCAGACAACTTCTCTATTACTAATCCAGGTACCGACCTGATTGGTATTCTACTGGACGCCGCAGATGATAATAGCAATCTCACTGATCACACTATCATCATTCCCGCCCTTACTTCCTTCGATTTGTCTTTTGATGCTCAAGCCCGGACCGATAACGAAAACGAAGAAGTAGTTGCCTTCCGGATAGGGAGTCCTCCAGTTGTTCTTAATCCGATCTCGTTGCGGTCGGGCCGCGATATCATACCCGTCGTTTTTCGTGATGAAATTGTACTTGATGTTACCGTATGGGTGCTAGATGTGGGCTCGGTGGCGAATACCTTCAATGATCGAACCGCTGAAATAGTAGATGGCTTGGCTTGGTGCGACGCGCACTGGCTAGCGGAACGAATGGGCGTACGGATTGGCGATATCCAAATCAATGATGTTCGTACGGATCCTGATGCTGCAACCTTAAGAGATCACGAATCCGGCGATGATCCGCTGGTGTATTTTGATGCCTTATCTTCTGATATTGGCGAGGATACGGATCGCATCAATATCTATCTTACCAGGAAAGTAAATGGTTCACGTCAGTATGCTGGTGCGCTGAATGGTGATTATCGTATAGCCATTGCAATGTACGCCGGCGAAGTAGATATTCCTTTTCACCTGATGGGAGAATTATTTGGGTTGGAGCCGACCAATGGTGATCCGAACTTCAATTCTAAAAATGTTGCAAAAGCGATTGGTAACTTGGTGACGCGCCGTCAGTACATGACAGAAGGGCAAGTATTCCGTTGCCACACTATTCCTTTTAGTGCTATCAATGACACCTACAATGCCCGACCTGGGCAGTATACAACCTATTGTCAAAATGCAGATAATGATGTACGTTGCCCACCCGTAGAGAAGCGCATTTGGGCCGACGGTAACGCTTTTCCTGCAAATTAAATTTCACGCTAAACAGCTAAAAAAACACCGCATACCATGAGAGCACTTAGCCTTATTCTCACCACCGTCTTCTTCTTTACCGCTGGAAGTTTTTGCTTGAAAGCTATCCACTCACCGCTTCAACCTTCTACTGAAATACTGAGCCCAATGGAGGCCTACCTAGGGTTGGACAATGGTTTGGCTGGCTTTGAAAAAGAAATAATTGCGGAGTTGCGCGAAGAGCCAAAGAGGGCGGAGGCATATTTCGTGAGTATCATCAAAGACGGGCTCCCTAAAGAAGCTCGAGCTGCCGCTGAAGAAGATTACGCTCAGTTCTTCGCCTACCGACAAGGCTTTTTAGCCAATAAGGAACGCTCCATTACAGTAGTAGAAGGAAAAGCGGAAAAGGGCTGGGCTATACCACGAATGGGGGAGCGCGAATACGTAGAGAACCGGATCAAAAAACTGGAAAGGAACACCCGCGCCCGCGCCATGGAAGGTCTAACTGTTTTGGAGCGGGATTCCGCACTGGAGTTCCTGGAAGAGCTGTCCAATAACAAACGCTTTGAGCTGTGGGAATATGCCGTAGAATTACTTGAACAGAAATAGCTGTGGAAATGCATTGCTCCCGATTCCTATAGGGAGCATATTTGATTACGACCACGACGCGATTAATCGCGTCGCTACGACGCCAAGATTCGTCGTTAAACCAAATTCATCAACCAATTCAACTAAATTAACCAACAAACTATCCCTATCTTTACGGCCTTCCAAACAATCAATTACGTCTATGTCAGAGAAGCGCCTATTTTTACTCGATGGTCATGCTTTAGTGTACCGTGCACATTTTGCCTTCATTAATCGGCCGTTGATCAACTCTAAGGGCTTCAATACTTCCGCTATTACGGGCTTTACGCGAACGCTTTGGGATTTGATGCGTAACCAAAACCCCACTCACCTCGCGGTAGCTTTTGATCCTTCGGGGCCCACTTTCCGCCACGAGATGATGGAAAGCTACAAAGCCAATCGGGAGGAACAACCAGAGGATATTCGCGCTTCTTTTCCCTATATCCACCAAATTCTACAGGCGTTTAAGATTCCGATCATCACTGTTGATAATTACGAAGCGGATGATGTAATTGGCACCTTGGCCAAACAAGCCGAGGCGGAAGGTTATCAGGTGTATATGGTTACACCCGACAAAGACTACGGTCAGCTGGTTTCTGAGAACATCTTCATGTATAAACCTTCCCGTCAGGGAGATGGTGTGGAGATCATGGGCGTGCCGGAAATCTGTGCGAAATGGGACATCGAGAACGTCGATCAAGTGATCGATATGCTGGGTATGCAGGGTGATTCGGTAGATAATATTCCGGGAATTCCAGGTATTGGACCTAAGACAGCTGCCAAGTTGCTTAAGGTATTTGGTAGCATGGAAAACTTGTTGGAGAATACCGACCAACTTAAAGGAAAACAGAAGGAAAAAGTAGAGGCCAATCGAGAAATTGCACTGCTGAGTAAGGAGTTAGCGCGGATAAAACTTGACGTGCCGATTCAATTCAATGCTACCGACTATATTATTGAGCCCTTTGATCGCGACTGGCTCTCAGAAATTTTCAAAGAGTTAGAATTCCGGACCCTGGCCAAGCAAATTCTTGGGCAGCAAGAGGAAAAGCCAATGGTAGGTACGCAGGGTAGCCTGTTTGCTACCGAAGCTGTTGCGCAAGCCGGTACAGGACTGGCCCAACACGAACTGGCGAGTAATACCATTGCTAATACCGAACATAAATATCACCTAGTAAGCGGTGCGGAAGCCGAGCAAGAACTGGTAGATAAATTGTTACAAGCATCTGTGCTATGTTTCGATACGGAAACGACGAGTGTAGATGCTAACGAAGCCGAGCTGGTAGGTATGTCCTTCGCCATTGAAGCCGGCGAAGCCTGGTACGTCCCCGTGCCTGCAGATCAGACGGCCGCGCAGGAAATTGTAGAGCGTTTTCGTCCCTTGTTCGAGTCAGAGAGTATTGCCAAAATTGGGCAGAACCTCAAGTATGATATGAAGGTGCTGCGCTGGTATGATATTCAGGTGAAAGGGGAGTTGCTAGACACCATGGTGATGCATTATCTACTGGAGCCGGAGCGCCGCCACAACATGGATTACCTATCGGAAACCTTGCTTTCCTACAAACCAGTATCCATCACGGAACTGATTGGTAAGAAAGGCAAGAACCAGAAGACCATGCGGGATGTGCCGGTGGAGCAAGTAGTGGATTATGCCTGTGAAGATGCCGATATCACTTGGCGCTTGCATGAAGTACTGGCCCCGAAGTTGGCCGAAGAGACGCGGATTGAGGAATTGTACCAGCAGATGGAAGGCCCCCTCGTCCGGGTGCTCGCTGAGATCGAACACGAAGGCATTCGCGTTGACGCTGATTTTCTGGCCGAATATTCAGCAGAACTAGTAAAGGAAATCGTAGACTTAGAAGAAAAAGTACACGCCGAAGCAGGCGTGCCGTTCAATCTGGCCTCCCCTAAGCAAGTGGGCGAGGTGCTATTTGACCACATGAAAATTCCTTACCGTTGGCGCAAGACCAAGTCTGGACAGTATTCTACAGATGAGGAAAAGATGTCGGAAATTGCATTGGACTTCCCCATTGCCGCTAATGTTTTGCGTCACCGTGGTTTAACCAAGTTGCGTTCTACCTACTTAGATGCACTGCCTAAGTTGATCAATTCTCGTACCGGTCGTATTCACAGTTCCTTCAATCAAACGGTAGCTGCGACTGGCCGACTGAGTTCTAAAGATCCTAACCTGCAGAATATTCCTATTCGTACGCCAGAGGGACGTAAGGTGCGCGAAGCATTCGTTCCTCGTGATGAAGATCACATACTGTTAGCAGCGGATTACTCGCAAATTGAATTGCGACTAATCGCAGAAATCAGTGGCGATGAGGCGATGCTGGAGGCCTTTCAAACTGGGCAAGACATTCACCGCGCCACCGCCGCAAGGGTTTTTGATACCCCCTACGATGAAGTGAATCGCGATCAACGTGGACAAGCCAAGACGGTCAACTTCGCCATCATTTACGGAGCCGGTTCACAAAACCTGAGTCAACAATTGGGTATCAGTCGTGCGGAGGCGAAGGAGTTGATTGAAACCTATTTTAGTCGCTATCCTGGCTTGAAGAATTACATGGAGGATACCGTAAAATACGCCCGCGAAAATGGCCACGTAACTACTATGCTGGGCCGCCGTCGCAAACTCCGTGATATCAATAGCAAGAGCTCGTTGGCGCGCAGCAATGCCGAGCGTATGGCCATCAATACACCTATTCAAGGAACGGCTGCCGATATGATCAAGATTGCGATGCTCAATGTGCAAAAAGCCATCAAAGAGCAAGGCTTACAGTCTAAGATGATCCTACAGGTGCACGATGAATTGGTATTTGATGTACGCAAGGACGAACTAGAGCGTATCAAGCCCATCATTGAAGAGAATATGAAGAATGCACTCCCAGACCTCAAAGTCCCCATTGTTGTAGAAATGGGGACTGGTCAGAACTGGTTAGAGGCACATTAAAGCTTGGCCAAAATAGCTTTTGCTACCGCTAGGCCACTGGCTTTGGGGTCATCACCTACGCCTAGAGAGAATAGCGTAATGGCCCATCGGTCGCGGTAGATGTCAAAGCGCATCTGACCTTCCATTAGGAATACTGCATCGGCACCTTCCAGCTCCAGAGTTGTTAAAGCGGCATTGTCTTTTTTGCGGTTGATAACTTCCGTAAAGCCACCTTCATTTTCTGTGAAGTTGACAATAACTTGAGTGTATGGATCAATACAGCGGTAGGTGCAGCGGTTGCTGTGACTATTGCTTTGGGGGGTAGTTGTGATCTCACCATTGCACTGGATTACACTTGCAATTTCGTCCATAGTCACAAAGGCACAGTAGTCTATATTCGTCTCCTTCGGTGCTTCCGCAGTAGGTGCTGTTGCTGTTTGCGTAACGGTTTGTGCCGGAGGCTCCTCGCTAGTGTCAGATGCTGGGGGTTCGTTTCCACAAGAAAGCGTCAAAAACAGGACGGCTACAATAGAGCTGTGTACAAGATGATGAAGTAGAGGCATGGATGAATTTTTGTGTTAAAAAATCAGTTGTACCTCTACAGGTGTTGGGCTATCGCAAAAGGTTAACACCTAGGCGTGAAATTATTTCCCAAAACTCTTGTCTGGTATAAAATCAAGTTTGCCTTCTGCTTGCAAGAGCTTGCTAAGAAGAGGGCCTTACTCTTTCTTGCTTGAGGCCCGACTTGTACACATAGATCATAAAGCCAAAGTTGATGAGCATCGCCAGCACAGAGGGAAGGTACTGGCTATGCGGTTGATATTCATCAAAAACGGTACCGGAAAAGGCGGCGAGTAGTCCTCCAAAAGCGCTGGTCATTTTGTAGATGTGCTCGTAGAGCCAGATGCGGTGTTTGCGGTATTTATCTTTCGGGATGAAGTACCGGAGAAAGTCATAGCTGATAACAAAAACTAAGGCCCCAACCGTACTATAAATAATGACCGGTGCCCAAAACATCCCAATCGATTTCATATAGTATAAGAAGTAAGCCAGTACGCCCAGGCTCAAGAGAGCAACAAGAATATCAAGCATTCTGGGCTGGTTTGTTTTTGCCTGTAATACTCGGTAACCCGAAAAAGCAACATAGCCGCTGAGCACTGTAATGACTAGTAGGAAAGTGTGTCTACCAAAGACCAGCACACCAATGAGTCCGGTGAGGATAACTACGGCCATTAACCAGAGAAAATAGCGACCGCTACGGTTGTGAATCTTACCCCCTTTTCTGCTAAAGAGTGCGATGACACCTAGGATAAGTGCAAGGGAACCCGTAAGAACGTGCAGGAAAATATTTGCGCTGTGCATGAGCTGAACTTTGGTGATGCAATAGGTGCAAGTACCCCAATGTCAGCGGCTTACAAAAGTGGTTTATGGTGAGTGGTCTGATTTACGGGTGAGTGGTATGCTTTGGGAAGTGAGTGTTGGGTGGTATATCAATGGTTTCGCGGAATTCATTCCGCTTGCAATCTCAACGACGGAATGAATTCCGCGAAACGAGAATGATGTTGGCTATGATTTACTCAATCTTTATGAGTCGTCGAATGGCCGCCGCGTAGCTTTTGCTGCTGGTGATAGCATCTAGCGCCTCAGTGGTGAAAAGAATGAGATACCGCCCGTTCAGGTGTGGCCTGATTTCTTTGATGTAGTTGGTATTGACGATATACTTGCGGTGAATTCTGGCAAAGGTGTTGTCTAATCGTTGCTCCAGAAAAAGGAGAGAATAATCACATAGCTTTTTCTCGCCACGGGCATTGTACAGAAAGGCATAGTTGTCAAATGCTTCAAAGTAGACGATTTCATCGACTGGGATAAGTCGGATATTTTCGCCCTGTTTGACGGGGATTTTGGTGATCGGTTCTACCTGCGCTACGGGCTTATCTGCAATAGTTACTTCCGCTGTTTCGCCAATCGGGGTAGCTCTGTTCTTCAGTTGAAATAAGACGTCGTACTGGAAAAAGCTAAACCCCATTACGGTAGCAAGAATGCCGTTGAACCCATATATTCTGCCTCCGCCGAAGGGCGTATACTCAGCTTGCGAAAAAACGATAGCCCGGATAATGTACTCTACTTCGGAGGCGACCACCCCCGTCAAAAAGAAGGCGATCAATAAGCAGAGGTAGCATTGCCAGGAATGCTTGAAGTAAGAAGTGAGTTCAACTTTGTTGGCGGCAATGACCACTAAAGTGTAGCCAATCAATAAGCTGGTGACTAGTGATTGGATGACCCACTGAATCCAATTCAAGCCACCATTCATGAGGTAGTTGGCGGTACCTATACCCACGCCAATGAGTAGGATGTGCGGTAAGAAGCGATTGGCCTGCTGGAGGTTAATGGACACTGTAGCGGTGTTAAGTACGGAAATCTAAGAAAAAATAGCGGCTTTGTGGTAGCTGGCCAACCGTAGCTGTGCTAAGATCATTGGTCTGCCGTTTTTCGGCCAAGGCGACTAGCCTTATACCTGAACCATTGCTGCAAATCCTTGTTCTGCATAAGTTATTTTAGCCCTCTTATTTTTAGAATTTATTTGGAAGGTTTGCGAACTGATTTGTGGTAGTTTGTGGTTCTGTCTAAGATTTTATGAGTGAGTTTGGTGGGCCAAATGAATGAACAAAATCGACGACAGGTTCAGAAAATGCTGCAAATAAGGAAGCACAATCTGTGATTTTTATCAAAATCAGGAGGCGACAATTTTTTAACCTAAGGAACATTCCAAATATGTTCTAAGTAACTTTGCATGTCAAGCATACCTCAAAACGTGGATATTGACCCAATCAAAGATGTCTTTCCCGATGATGATCCCACCGCAGCAGAACGCAAGAAAGATCATATCGAACTGGCCTTCAAAAGCCAGGTAACGGCAGCGATGCTAGACGAGCGTTTCTACTACGAGCCGCTCTTATCAGCGCACCCCAACGAGAGCAGTGCTTGGCCGGAATTTACTTTTTTGGGTAAAACGATGCGCCTGCCACTTTGGGTTTCCAGTATGACGGGAGGGACCGAAAAGGCCCAGCGGATTAACCAAAATCTAGCCCGTGCGTGCCGCGAGTTTGGCATGGGAATGGGCTTAGGCTCTTGCCGCCCACTCTTGTACAGTGATGAGCGTTTGTCCGATTTTGCCGTGCGTGACCTGATTGGCGAACAACAATTGCTTTTCGCAAATCTGGGTATCGCCCAGCTAGAGCAACTTATTGAGAGTAAGGAAACCTGGCGCATCAACAAGATGATCGCTAAGCTGGATGCGGATGGTTTGATCATCCATGTCAATCCATTACAGGAATGGCTACAGCCCGAAGGTGACCGTTTTCGCCTGTCGCCACTACAAACGATTGAAGCTATTATTGCCGATTTCCCCGATCTGCCAATTATTGTCAAAGAGGTAGGTCAGGGTATGGGGCGCCAGAGCTTGAAAGCGCTATTGAAGTTACCGCTTGCTGCCATTGATTTCGCCGCTAGCGGAGGTACCAATTTTGCCAAGTTAGAGCTGTTGCGCAGTAAGCCGGAGCTGCAAATGGTATACGAACCACTAGCGCGGATTGGTCACACTGCTGCTGAAATGGTTGACATCGTCAACGAACTGAAAGGGCAGTTGGGAGGTGCCGTACGTTGTGAACATATCATTATATCTGGTGGCGTGAGAACTTTCCTGGATGGTTACTATTTGATGGAGAAGACCAACTTCAGTAGCATCTATGGTCAGGCCTCGGCCTTTTTGCGCCACGCACAGGACGATTACAGTCGCCTGCAAGCTTACGTACGGGCGCAGGAGCAAGGCCTTATTCTGGCCCGCCATTTTTTAACAGTCAAGGACTAAGATTAAGAGTGACGTCTTTATGCAGGATAAAGTTGTTTCAGGATTCTCCAAGTACGATAAGCAGGCCAAGATCGATTGGTTGATGCAGCACTTCTTGGGCGAAGATTCCAACGCTAAGGAAGAGTTAGCGAGTTTCTGGCATCAAGATGCTGAACTGCAGCAGGTATTGGATGGGTTTAGTGAGAATACGCTTTCGAACTTTCCATTACCTTTTGGCATTGCTCCTAATTTTAAGATCAACGGTAAGATGTACGCCATCCCCATGGTCATCGAGGAGAGCTCCGTCGTTGCGGCGGCTTCCTCTGCGGCTAAGTTTTGGCTACCCTTGGGGGGCTTTCATACTGTCGTAGTGGACACGGTAAAGCTAGGGCAACTCCACTTTCGCTGGACGGGCAGTACCAGCCGATGGGAGGAACTCTTTCCTGTTTTAGAAAAGATGTTGCGCCTGGAAACGACCCACTTAACCGCCAACATGGAACGGCGTGGTGGTGGCATCAGTGAGATCAAGTGGTTGCGCAAACCAGAAATTGGTCCCGACTACTATCAACTGCTGGTTAGCTTCCAGACTTGTGATAGTATGGGCGCCAATTTTATTAATTCTGTACTGGAGCAGTTTGGCGCTAGCCTGAAGCAGTGGGCTGCCAATAGCACTGATTTGAACGAGGAGGAGCGTAAGTTGGAAATCATCATGGCTATTCTTAGCAACTACACGCCGGAATGTGTGGTAAAGGCCTGGGTAGAATGTGAGATTTCTGAAATGGAAAAAACGCTCCGCACCGGAGATGATGTACGTCATTTCTGCCACAAGTTCGAAACAGCAGTCAATATTGCCCGCCACGATCCTTACCGGGCAGTGACTCACAATAAAGGTATTTTCAATGGTGTCGATGCGGTAGTTCTTGCTACCGCCAATGACTTCCGGGCTATCGAAGCTTGTGGCCACGCCTACGCGGCGCGGGATGGGCAATACCGTAGCTTGAGCTCGTGTACAATCACGGAAGATCACTTCCGCTTTGAGTTGGAGATCCCGCTGGCCCTTGGTACGGTTGGCGGACTTACCAAACTGCACCCGCTGGCCAAGCTGAGCTTGCAGGTGTTAGGACAACCCGGAGCCGCCGAACTGATGCAGGTTATTGCTGCTACCGGCTTGGCGCAAAACTTCGGTGCCTTGCGTTCGCTCGTTACCACGGGCATTCAGGCGGGCCACATGAAAATGCACCTGCAAAATATCCTCATCCACCTGGGCGCTAGCCCGACGCAAATAGAAGAGGCCAAGGCCTACTTCGAAAACAACACCGTTTCCTTTACGGCGGTACGCGAGTTTCTGGATCAGTACAACACGGTTCAATAAGTATGTTCGCATCCGGCAAACTGCTACTTACTGGCGAGTATTTCGTATTGGACGGAGCACTGGCACTCGCTATACCCGTCCGTTTTGGTCAACGCATGGAGGTGGTACCTGGCACGGCTAAAGATGAGCTTCATTGGCGTAGCCTAAATGAAAAAGGAGAAGAGTGGTTCAGCGGAAGCTGGCTGAATCAAAATGGGCAAGCTGTACTCCGGAATGCCTCGGATGCGGAGGTGAGAGAGAGACTTCAGCAGCTCTTCACAGCTGTGTTAGGGCAAAGGTCAAACGGATTAGCTACGCTGTTCGGAACTAATGTCACAACTCAAGTCGATTTTCCACGGGAATGGGGCTTAGGAACCAGTTCTACCTTGGTGAGTCTGTTGGCGCAACAAACCAATACGAATCCTTACCAACTACTGGCCGCTACCTTTGGTGGCTCTGGGTATGATATTGCTTGTGCTGCCGCCACTACTCCCATCCTCTATCAGCGCCTCGCTGACGATGAAGTAGTCGTGAGTGAAGCGGAATGGCAAGCCAATTATCAGGATCAGATTTATTTTGCTTACCAGGGGCAAAAACAAAATAGCCGTGAGGGAATTCGGCACTACCGTGAATTGGGTGGTACCCAGCCTACTCTGATTGATCAGGTGACCGAATTGACCAAGTCTTTTTTGCAGGCTCAACAACTAGCGGAAGCTCAAGACATATTGCGGGAGCACGAAGCGTTCATCAGCAATGTGCTACAAATGGAGACCGTACAGGATCAGCGATTTGCTGATTTTCCCGGCGCGGTGAAGTCACTAGGTGCCTGGGGTGGTGATTTTGTGATGATCTTAAGTGATTGGCCAGCTGAGCAAGTGCGGCATTATTTCTTGGAGCGGGACTGCCCCATAGTGCTGGCCTATGCGGAAATGGTGCGTTGATTTCGTCAGATAAATTCTCGGATATCTCGAAGATATCCGAGAACTATCTTCCTACTAAAAGATTAAACCCGTGGTTAAAGCCAAACCGCGGTGCTGCAGAGTCTTTAGGCCGTTATCGTTGTTATTATTAGCATCATCATCCAATAGGTTGTTGGTGCCGTGGGTATAACGAAGGTCAAAGAATAAGTTACCGAGGGTAAGCCCGCCGCCCAGGGCAAAGCCATAATCCAGACGGCGCTGATCGTCTTCGCCGTCGAACTCGATATCATTTTCAAAGTTGCCCAGAACGGAGGAGGTGTTAGTCTTGCCACTAAAAGCGTAACCAGCGTAGACGCCACCATTCACATAAATACCTAAACCTTCCCCGTGTGTGTCGCCCAAGCTGAGACGCAATAGCAGTGGGATGTCCAGATAATTGTAGGTATAGTCTGTCGTAATATCTTCTCCTAGGATAGTGAGTGTGGTTTCTGCTCCTTTTTGAGCAAATAAGAGCTCGGGTTGAATGGCCACGGCGTTACCTAAGGGTAAAATGAAGGATAAGCCGCCGATGAACTTAACGGCTCCATTACGAGCAAGATCCTCAACAGACTGCTCGTCTTCTTCGAATAGCATATTGGAAAAATTGACACCCGCTTTCAGCGCCACTTGTGCTTGGGTAGCATACGCACCCAATAGGAGGAACAATACTAAAGTTGTTTGCTTAAATATTCGCATAGTAGTAGGTTGTGGACCTCCATTGCCGTACTCCTGCCTGGAGTTTCCAGAATGTGCCCTGCGGCGAGCTACGGTAGTTGGTAAGGCTTCGGTGGTCATTGTTGGTGAATGTATTGGTAATGAAACGACTATGCTAGTCGTATAGGGTTATTTTAATCTACGAGTACCCAAGTGTGATCTGCCGTTTTGAAACCGATCACCCCGAGCCCGGGTTCGATATAGATGCCGAAAGAACCATCTTCGTAGCGGAGGACATCCGTAAACGTTTTATCGTTTAGCGTGAGGGTTTCTTGTGTCTCAAAGACATCCATCAGCATAAGGGTTTCGGGCTCAAAGGTACCAGTAAAGCGTGGTTCCAACAGGTGAATGCCCGTAATACTTGGTGTGCCAAAGGAAAAGCCCGCCTGCATGGCGTCGTAGAATTCGTCCGTGCCGTAGTCGTATACATCGGAGAAGAGTAGGAGGTCTAGGACGACGGTATTGTTCTCATTGAAGAAAGTATAGCGCTCACTTTCGGCGGCCACAAATTCACAGGAGGAAGGACTGCCAAAGCTTGCTTCGGTACAGGTGGTACGGTAGCATAGATCGTCGGTGCTGAGTACCTGGCCTTCCGGCGCGCGAAACGTTTCTTCTTCGCCCTCTTCATTGCGGAAAACCAGCATCTCGGTCCCGTCGTAATTAAAGAAGCTCTTGGCAAGGGTGCCTAGCGACAATTCTCCCATCTGTTCACTTGGTGGACAACTGCAAGATTGCCACCAGAGTACAGCACAGCCCATCGCTAGCCAGAGTAGTTTGTTCATTGGTCTTTTATTTCAATTGTTTTCAAATACTATAACGGGTGAAGGCTACTATAAGGTACGATAAGCGAGGGGTTAAATTGGGCTTTTGGTAGCGAAAGTGCCTATTTCATGTCCTCGGAGTACTGCTTTTTGTACTGATGGTGAATTTTGGCTGGACTTTATGCGCTGAACATCTACTACTTGCAAAGCTCATTAGAAGTTAGTATATTTGCAGCGTCTTTACGGAAAGACACCCAAGAGGGAACCCCAAAGGTTCCCTCTTTCTTTTGCCTTTTTTTGATCAATCCTAATCGGACTCGTCTGTGGAAGAAAAGATCATAGATCTACTCGAAGAGAAGTTTACGGATCCCGAATTTGCCAATTGTTTTTGGTTAGAGGTAAAGCTTCTACCTAATAAGAAATTGGAAGTAATCATTGATTGCGACACCGGAGTAACCTTCGATACCTGCCGTAAAATCAGCCGTTATTTGGAATCTTTTATTGATGAAGAGCAATGGTTGGGAGAAAAGTACACGTTAGAAGTTTCTTCGCCCGGTACGGACCGTCCATTACAACGCCCACGTCAGTACACCAAGCACCTGGGGCGCAAACTGGAAGTGAAAACAAAAGAGGGCGAAACCTACGAAGGCCGGCTCAGTGAAAAGACGGATGAGGCGATCACCCTGACCTACAAAGTCCGCCGTAAAGAAGGCAAACGCAAGGTGACGGAAGAAGTACAGACGAAGATCAACTTCGCCGACATCAAGCAAGCAAAAGTTAAAATATCATTCAATAAGCCCTAAGCGTTTGCTCCGGATTTAAAAGCAAACGCCAAATAGTGGCCAGTAAATAAATAGAGTGTGCAATGAATCTAGTAGACGTATTCTCGGAGTTTAAGGCCGGGAAAAACATCGACCGCCCAACAATGGTGCGGGTTTTGGAAGATGTATTCCGCACGCTGATTCGTAAGAAATACGGATCTGACGAAAACTTTGACGTCATTGTTAATACCCAGAAGGGTGACTTGGAATTGTGGCGCGTACGCGAAATTGTACCCGATGGTGAGGTGACCGATGACCGCAGCCAGATTTCCATCTCAGAAGCCCTTTCTATCGATGAAGACTATGAGATTGGAGAAGAATGTTACGAGCAGCTTTTCCTGGAGCATTTCGGTCGGCGCGCCATCATGGCTGCACGGCAGACGCTCATCTCTCGGATCCTGGAGTTGGAGAAGGACGAGATCTACCGCAAGTACACCGAACGCGTAGGCGAACTTGTACTCGGTGAAGTACACCAGATTTTGAAGCGCGAGATCCTCATTATTGATGATGTGACCGGTACAGAATTGATAATGCCACGCCAAGAGACTATCCGCGGCGACTATTTCCGTAAGGGAGATATGGTGCGCGGTGTGATCAAGGAGGTGGAGATGCGAAACAATAACCCAATTGTAGTTGTTTCTAGAACTGCTAATCTCTTCTTGGAAAAACTACTCGAACAAGAAGTTCCCGAAATTGAAGATGGTTTGATCGTGGTGCGTAATATTGTACGTATCCCCGGTGATCGTTCAAAAGTGGCGGTTGAGTCCTATGATGATCGTATTGATCCAGTAGGTGCTTGTGTAGGTATGAAGGGATCGCGTATCCACGGAATCGTGCGCGAATTACAGAATGAGAACATCGATATTATCAACTACACGAATAATATCTCACTCTACATCCAGCGTGCTCTAACGCCGTCTCGTGTGACGAGTATCAACCTGGATATGGATAAGCGTCAGGCTAATGTATTCCTCGAACCAGACCAAGTATCATTGGCCATTGGTAAGGGGGGAACTAATATCAAACTGGCCAGCCGCTTGACAGAGTTTGAAATTGATGTATACCGCAACAATGATGAGGTAGAAATCGACGACGTAGAACTCGTAGAATTCGCTGATGAAATCGAAGATTGGATCATCGACGAATTGAAAAATATTGGTTGTGATACGGCGCGTAGTGTATTGGAATTGAGCTGGGAAGAGATTGCTCGCCGGACGGAACTAGAGGAGGAAACGGCTAAGGAACTACTACAGATTCTGGCCGCGGAATTCGAAGAATAAGTACTGAACAAGTGTTGAGCTGGCCCCGGCCAGCTTGACCTTTTTACGATACCCGGGAACAAGCTGATTTGATTTTGTTGTTAAGAAGGCTGGATTTATAGGGTTTTGTACCCTAACTTATAGCTTTCAATATTGTTCCCAACTACTTATAAAGTTTATCTTTGCAGTGTTTTTGGTCGATGCTGGCTATTAAATGTCTAATAGGAGTGAGGCCAAGGACTAAAATTTCAGAATGGAGAGACGTTTAGTCAAAATAGCGAAGGAATTAAATGTTGGCTTGTCAACGATCGTAGACTTCTTGCAAGACAAGGGGCACGATATTGACCCTAAACCAACGGCCAAAGTGTCGGAGGAGATGTACCAGGAACTGCTACAGGAGTTCCAGCGCTCTATGTCGATCAAAGAACAGGCCGATCAACTGGTGATAGGTACTCGGCCTTCATCTGGTGGTGGTAAGAAGGACGAAGCTGCTGTTAAGGAAGAACGCCCGAGTGTATTGGGTAAGGCTGCTGAAGTGCCTGGTTCCTCCATTCTTAAGACACGGCTAGCTGCACCTCCTGCTCCTAAGTCAGCTCCGCCAGCGGATCCTGAGCCCGAGCCAGAACCGGTGGTAGAAGAAGCACCTGCTGAGCCTGTAGCGGAAGAAGTACCCGAAGACAAGCCAGCAAATACTGGCCCAAAACTGAAGGTGCTGGGTAAAATTGACCTTGACGCAGCTGGGAAAGGTGCGAAGAAAGAAGTGCCCAAGAAAGAAGAACCGCAAGAAGAGCCAGTGCAGGAAGCTCCACCGGTGGAGGAAGTACCTGCAGAAGCAGAGGAAACTCCTAAGCCTGTAGCGGAGGAAGCCCCAGCAGAGGTTACTCCAGAACCAGAACCAGAAGTAAAAGAAACTCCTACTGAACCTGTGGCGAGCGAAGAGCCAACCACAGCAGAAGCTGGCGGGGAGGCAGGAAAAGAAGCTAAAGCTAAAGCCGAAGCTCCGAAAGCTGCTGCTGATGGTGCCCCTGCTGGAGGAGAAGAAGCTCCAAAGCAGCCTGGTGGAATTACTCGTGCTAAGACGCCAGAACTGAGAGGTTTGAAGATTCTCGGTAAAATTGATACCAGCAAGCTGGGGTCTGGTCGTGGTAAGAGTAAAAAAGAAAAGGAGAAGGATAAAGGCAAAACGGGTAAACCGGCTGTGGCAGGCGCATCTAAAACGGGTGACGCTAAGAAGCAAAGCGCAGGTGCCGGAGGCGAACGTAAGCGTCGACCCAGAACCCGTAAGAAAATCACTGCGCGCGACGCTCGTGGTGGTGGTAATCAAAGAGGTGGTAATCGTCGCACACGGCGCGACGAAGTAAAAGAGGTTTCCCAAAAGGAAATCGAAGATAAAATCAAGGCTACTATGGCCCGCATGGCGGGCGGTGGCAAAAAGAAACGCCAGAAACTGCGTCGTGACAACCGCGAACGCCTGCGTGAAAAGCAGGAACTGCGGGAAATGGAGTCACAGACCGACAAGTTGCAGGTAACGGAGTTTATCTCCGTGCAGGAGCTTGCCAATATGATGGACGTTGCAGCCACTGATGTGATCATGACCTGTATGAATGTGGGTGTGATTGTATCGATCAACCAGCGCTTGGATGCAGAAATCATCGAATTGGTAGCTGAAGAATTCAACCACGAGGTAGAATTTATTTCAGTAGAAGAGGTAGATGAAGATGAGGAGGACGAAGTAGATGATCCAGCAGATCTGGAACCACGTGCTCCGGTCGTGACCATTATGGGTCACGTTGACCACGGTAAGACCTCTTTATTGGACTACATCCGTGAAGCTACTGTAGCCGAAGGCGAAGCCGGTGGTATTACCCAGCACATCGGTGCTTACGAAGTGCGGGTCGGTGATGATAATAAACGTATTACCTTCCTGGATACACCTGGTCACGAAGCCTTTACGGCCATGCGTGCACGTGGTGCGAAAGTGACTGATATCGCGGTCATCATCATCGCTGCCGACGATAACATCATGCCACAGACGCGGGAGGCTATTAGCCACGCCGAAGCTGCCGGTGTTCCAATGGTCTTCGCGATCAACAAGATTGATAAACCCGGAGCAAATCCAGAACGCATCAAGCAGGAATTAGCTTCCATGAATTACCTCATTGAAGAATGGGGTGGAGGATATGGCTCCGCTGATATCTCTGCCAAGCAAGGTACCAATATTGATACCCTTCTGGAGCGTATCCTTTTGGAGGCAGAAGTGAAAGAGCTACAAGCTAACCCTGATCGTGGTGCCCTTGGTACTGTTCTGGAAGCATCGTTGGATAAAGGCCGCGGTTACGTAGCTAAGATGTTGGTGCAGACCGGTACGCTGAAGATTGGAGACTCCATGGTTTCTGGTGAACACTCTGGTAGAGTGAAGGCAATGTTTAATGAACGCAATAAGCGTGTCAAAGAAGCAGGACCTTCTACTCCAGTACTTGTTCTTGGTCTTGGCGGTGCCCCACAGGCAGGTGAGCGCTTCAAAGTAGTAGAAAGCGAGCAAGAAGCTCGCGATATTGCTAACCGTCGTGGCCAGATTGCCCGCGAGCAAGCCAACCGCGCTACCAAGCGTATTAGTCTTGATGAAATTGGACGTCGTCTGGCATTGGGTAACTTTAAAGAGCTTAACCTCATCGTTAAGGGTGATGTGGACGGTTCTGTAGAAGCTCTTTCGGACTCCTTGATCAAACTGTCACAGGAAACGGTTCAGGTAAATGTGATCCACCGCGCTGTCGGTCAGATCATCGAATCGGATGTATTGCTAGCTACGGCTTCGGATGCGATCGTCATTGGTTTCCAGGTTCGTCCTTCTTCCGGTGCAAGGAAGCTTGCCGAGCGTGAAGGTGTACAAATCAAGACGTACTCGGTGATCTACGAAGCAATCGAGGAGATCAAGCTGGCCATCGAGGGTATGTTGGATACCATCAAGGAAGAGAATGTCCTTGGCCAACTTGAAGTACGTGAGATCTTTAAAATCAGTAAGGTGGGTACCGTTGCTGGATGTTTCGTATCGGAAGGTAAGATCCTCCGGGAAAACAACGTACGCCTCATTCGCGAAGGTATCGTGGTCTATCCTACTAAGGAAGGTGTGGTTGCTGAGATCAAGGCCTTGAAGCGCTTCAAAGACGATGTCAAAGAAGTGCGGGGAGGTATGGAATGTGGTGTCTCCATCAAGAATTACAATGATATTAAGGTAGGCGACGTCATCGAAGCTTACGAGATTGTAGAAGTAAAACAGAAGTTGAGCCTCTAAGTCAACTTCCACTTCACAAGGGAATGAAAGCCGCTCTGATTATTTTCAGGGCGGCTTTTTAGGTAATGGGCCATTCTATATTCCCAACTGTTTGCTCACACTTTCGCGATAGCGTTTGCTAATGGGTACCTGCACATCCCCCAGCATCACCACACTGTCTTCTAAGTCAACGGTATCGATATGCTGACGATTAACGATGTAGCTGCGGTGGGTGGCCATGAAGTTATAATTGGCGAGCTGTTGTGCAAGCTGTTGCAAGGGCTTGCGCAAAAGATGTCGTTTTTGGGTAGTATGAATTTCAGTGTAACGACCATCGGCTTTGAGGTAGAGAATGTCGGCAATACGTACCTGCTCCAGTTTTTGACGACTTTTTATAAAGAATTGATCATCCTGAATATTTAACGCTCCTGCCTCAGTTGCTGGTGGAAGTTGACTAGTGACCAATTCTATGGTGCGTTGGAGCTGAAGCGCCTGGAATGGCTTAACCAGAAAGCTGGCGGGTTTGGTGCGGCTAGCCCGCTTAAAGGTGAGGTCGTCCTGTAAGGAGGTGATGAAAATAATGGGGATATCGTAACGCTGCGTAATCATATCCGCCAACTCCACACCATCGTAATCCCCACGGATGTGAATATCCATCAAGATCAATTGTGGTAATTGCTCTTCTAGAGCACTCAGTGCGGCGGAACTGTTATCTACCGTACCCAAGTGGGCATAACCGAGCTGTTCCAGCTGCATTTCGAGCTGATCAGCATAGAGTGCTTCATCTTCAATAATGAGTACGGATATTTCTGGCATTTACGCTTGGTTTGTGGGAAGTTGAATCATAAAGCTTGTCCCCTTATCAGGAACACTTTCTACCGCAATATTTCCCTGGTGCAGTTTTACTAATTCCTGGCAAAGTACTAAACCCAGGCCCATTCCCTTTTCTCCAGCCGTCCCCGTTGTTGGGAGGGATTGAGCTCCAAAAAGCTGTTGGACTTGCGCATCGTCCATGCCTCGGCCGTTGTCTTTTACTGTAATGGTAGTGGCAGTTCCGTTTGCTTTAGCGGTGAGTCGAACTTCACCCCTGGCGGAAGTGAATTTAAGGGCATTGTTGATCAGGTTGCGCAGAATCGTACGTATTGCATTGGGGTCAGCTAGGAGTTGGAGTTCGGTAGAGATTTCATTGGTAAGCGTAATACCTTTAGCTTCCGCTATTGGTTCGTACAAATGGACCACCTCCGTGCTAATTTCGTGTAATTGCATTTGTTGCGGGTGAAAAGGAAGTTGCTCTAGCTGCACCAGGGCCCATTGCAAGAGGTTATCCAAGAGCTTGCTTAGGTTTTGAGTTGTACTGTCCAGACGGGCGGCAAGTCTTTTGAGTTTGTTGTTGTCCCCTTTTTTTAGATAAAAAGCCAACTGCTCTCCAGCACCACCAAGGGCTGTGATCGGGCTGCGCAGATCGTGTGCAATGATACCAAAGAACTGGTCTTTGGTCCGGTTGAGGTTGGCTAGTTCAGTATTCTGTTGCGCCAATTGTTTTTGCGTTTGTCGTAAACGATAAAACAGCCAGGCTCCAACCAAAAGAAGCGCTAGTAAACCGATCGTAATAACACTGTACAATAGGTTCTGCGAACGGAGTAACTGCGCCTGTAGCTCGGCATTTTCGCGGGCTTGCTGTTCGGTATCTACATCCTGACGGATACGTTCTTCGGCCGTTTTTGCCCATAAATCCTGGCTGTAAACACTGTCTTTTAAGCTCAATTCTGCTTCTGCGTAAGCAAAGGCTTCCTCATAATTGCCCTGCGTATGCCTGATACGCTTCAAGCGATTATAACAGTTGAGTTCCGTTTCTTTTAAACCTACTTCTTCCGCTAGGGCCAGTTCTACCAATAGTGCGGCTTCAGCCTCTTGGTAACGATTGAGTTCGTAAAGGCAATCAGACTTGATCAGGTTCAGACCATGCGCCGCGTACATATCTTCATTGGCTTCGTGATAAGCTAAAGCTTTATTGACGTAGAGGAGCGCTTCCTCGTGGGCCATTAACTGTAGCAAGGTATTGGCCTGGCTCCGGTAAAGATTCACAATAGCTACATCATCGTTGAGAGTAGCGTAGTAAGCCTCCGCTTCCGCAAGGCTGGTACGCGCGTCTGCAAACTGATCCATATACGCATAGGCGGTGGCTAGTGCCGTATTGGTGTAGGCTTCGTAGTAGGGTTGTTCCGCCCGCTGAAAAAAGACGACTGCCTGCTGATAGTTCTCTACTACCCGCTCCATGTCGAGCATGGAGAAAAAAGTGTTGCCGTGGTTGTAGTAGAGGTCACCACGGTACTCGTAGTGCGTACTGTTTTTACTGTATAGAATAGCCTTGCGACCTACCTCCAGCGCACGTTCTAGTTGAGCCTGTAGCTGTAGGGCGGCGATCATGTTATTGTAAACATTGATCAGTTTATCGTTTACTTCACTATCAGCTAGCGCAATGACTTCTGCCTTTTCCAGCGCCAGCAAGGCATCATCTAAGCGATTTTGCATAATGAGTTGCCCGCCGTAAACGCGCCAGTATTCAAAATTGTCTTCCAGTAAATTCGCTTGTGCTAGATACTGCTGGGCGGAGTCAATGTAAGTAAAGCTGAGCTCATTATCATGCCCTAGGGCACGGTGCAGGTACCCTCTTTGGAATAGGAGCTGCCCTAGTAATGCTGGTTCGGTATCCAGGTCAAGTTCGAGCCCCTGTAGGGTATACTGGAGCGCTAGAGAATCTGCTTCTTGCTGTAAGTAATGGTCAGTGAGTGCCAATAAGACTTCAGCTTGCGCCGAAATGCTTTCTTCCTGTTGTGCTTTTTCCAAGGCTTGTTGTAGCTGCTGTGGCTGACACAGTAATGAAAGGGCACCAGCCCAAACCAGGGCTAAGGTGAAAAACATTTTCTTCATCTGGGGATAATCTTTCTACCCGTTAAGATAGCAGTTTTTAGGAGCTCGCTGCCGCAAGATGTCGTCGGTGATTAAGCTAAGTTAGAAACAAGGCTATCCGTTCGTGTCACATCAGCGCCCACTCGTGTCCAAGGGCTTTACCACTCGTGTCCAAAAGCAATTCTAGGCCATGCGGACGGTCTAGATTTGATGCTAACAAAATGCACGATACAATGAAAAACTTATTCACTACACTTATTCTGCTTGGGCTTACTTTTCCCGTGTTTTCCCAAGTATTGAACAATGAAATCAGTATTCTCTATCGCATTACCCAAACGTATACCATTGCGGTAGATGAGTCTGATAATGAATGGACGATGACCTTTCAACACCAAGTTGACGGAGAGGGAGAGGGCGTCGATGCTATTTCGCTAATGGACGGTGACGTCGGGAATAATACGAGTATAGCTGGACTCAATATTGTGGAAGAGAACGTGAGCTACAGCGATATTTTTGCCCTATTTGTTCGGGGTTGGGAGGACGATAGCTTCAGCGATGAAGATCGAGACACTTACGATGATGGTGATGATCAATATTATCAGGGTACTGCTGTTCTAGACGGTGGTTGCGTGCCTTGTGCGAGCCCACCCGCGGAATGGAATACTGATCCCGCCAATGTAGGCGGCGCAGCCTGGGTAGGAAGTACGCTGGTCCCGCAAACTGGTTTATGGGATTTCAAGTACCAGATCATTTGGCGGTACATGAATGGTGATAACCTGGATGAACCACTGCTGCTGGGTGACTTGGTAGCGGCCGGTGAACGTTTTGATCTCAATAGTAATAATCAGCTAGCTAGCCCTTCCGGTGGTTTGACCAACTACACTAACCAATACAGTGGTAGCCCTTCGGCTGATGTATATTATAGCTTCTCATTGAGCGATGCGCGCGAGGTGACACTCTCGACCAACCATTCGGAGACCGCTTTTGATACCCATCTTTTTCTCCTGGATGCGGATGGCAACCTCTTGGCGGACAATGATGATGTAGCATCGGGAAACCTGCGATCTACTATTACCGAGGCCCTTTGCCCGGGGCAGTATTACGTGGTAGTGGAAGGTTTTGATGCGGTCAGTGATGGTGTCTTTAGGTTAACGGCCGAGGCCGGTGGTTTCCTGGCTCCTTTAGATGATGTTTTTCTAGACCTCACAAACGCTACCTGTGATGATGCCACGGACGGGGCAGCAATGGCAACACCTGATGGAGGGATAGCACCTTACCAGTATTTTTGGTTTGACTCCGATGCGCAGATACAACTTGGTTCCGGTAATGACCTTTACCCCGGTAATTTTATCGTACAGATTTTTGATGCCTGTGGCACGGAAGTTTCCGAAGCGTTTAGCATTGAGGCAGAGGATACCATATTTCCGGAGGCTAACTGCCCTGATTTTACGGTAGATGTACCGGAGCTCCCCGGGGTTGAGTATTTACTGGATACCACGACGATAGCATCCTTTAGTACCGATAATTGTGGCGCTGTTTTTGTCACCGATTTCGCACCGATGACCTACGGATCGGATGATGCACCAGATTTTACCTATTCCATTACGATATCCGATCAAGCCGGTAACCTTTCTTCTTGCCTGGGGACGGTATCTATTACTGTAGTCACTAGTGTAGACCAGGATGAGGAATTAGCTACGGCCGTCGATATTTTTCCCAACCCAACTACGGATCTATTTACAATTCGTACGCAAGAGCTGGAACTGGAGAGGGGCCAGCTGTTTTTACGCGATATGAATGGCCGCATCGTTTACGAAAAAGATTGCCCCGATACTCGGACCTGGCAAGAAGTATTTGATATTTCACATCTGGCGGCTGGGATATATACCTTACAAATTCGTTCGGGTCAGCGTCAACTGACCAGAAGAATCATAAAGCAATAAGTTTTTTATTGTATCTCAGTGTGTGCAGTGGCGTATTAGATTACGCCACTGCTGCACTTTTGTAGATTGGTTTTTTGCAGCTATGGTGTCAGGTGATTGTTGGTAATGAACTGATTTAAACTTTTGTGGTGTTGATGAGCCTGAGCCTTTGTGGGTTCTGGCGAAGAGGCTTTCCGAGTGC
>JBCBWU010000309.1:0-6244 GCA_039816955.1 Bacteroidota bacterium | reverse complement strand
CATTAGTCAAGAAGTTCCCGCCTATATCGACGCGCACTTCCGTACTTATCAAGATGCTCGCTACCGGGCTATTGCCGGGCTGAGTATGGGCGGATACGGTGCCCTTTCGATTGCGCTGCAGCATCCAGATTGGTTTGGCCTTGCGGGAAGTATGAGCGGAGTGATAGACTTAAGTAAGCATCCCGAAAAATGGGAGATCAATCAACAACTAGGCGCTTACGATGCGGACACTTTACGCTGGCAAAGTCATTCCTTAAACCAAATTGCCGAAAGCCTTCGACAATCCCCCAAACTCATTATTGACTGTGGAACGGAAGATGCCCTCCTAGCGGAAAATCAAGAGCTGCATGCGCTATTACAAGATCGCAATATCGCTCACACCTATATCGAGCGGCCCGGCGGCCACGATTGGCTTTACTGGGAGGAAGCCGTCGAATACCAGCTACTGTTCTTCGCTAAACTATTTGCCGAAGGCTAGCCTACTATTTTTCTTCTAGTACAGCTGGCTCGGCAGGACTAACGACAGTTGCTGCTTTTTCCGTAGCTGACATTTTGCGCATTTCCCGCACCAGAAAGAAGAAACATAAACTGGCGGAAATTAAGTCAGCAATGGGAAATGCGTAGAAGATGCCATCGAGTCCCATAATCGGAGGTAGGATGAAGAGTAGTGGAATAAGACAGAAGCCCTGCTTGGTCAGTGTCAACAACAAAGCGGGGACAGCTTTACCAATCGCCTGAAAATAGGCGGATCCAATAAGTTGGAATAGAATCAGGGGCGTAGCCAGGAAACTTGCGCGGATAGCCGGTACCGTTAAGGCAATGAGTCCCTCATCATTCGTAAACAACCGGGCAATAGACGGAGCAAAAAGCATAATGGCTGCAAAGGTCAGAGACGCAATGATGGTACCACTGATCAAACTAAGGCGAATAGTCTGTCGAACACGTTTCCACAATTTAGCACCGTAGTTATAACCCGCAATAGGTAGGAAGCCTTGCGTAATACCCAGTACCGGAAAGTTGGTAAACATCATCAAACGCTGTATAATCCCATAGGCCGACATAGCCAGCGCACCACCGTAGGCAAAGAGTGTGTTATTGAGTACAATGGACAAAACGGCGATAACGCCTTGACGAGCTAGTGTTACCGAACCCAAAGAGAAAATCTCTCTAACAATGGGCCAACGCGGTATCATTAGGCTAGTCGTAATCTTCATCTCAGAGCGACCACTTACAAAGAAATACCAACTAGTAAAACCCGCGGCAGAACAGTAGGCAATAGTAGTGGCCCAACCCGCACCAGCCAGCCCCATATCCAGCCAAATAATGAAGATAGGATCGAGAATTAAGTTTACCAGGGCCGGCACCATCATCGAAATCATGGCGATCCGTGGCTGTCCCTCGGCTCGAATGACGGTGTTAGACATCATTGCCCAGGCTAGGCAGGGAATTCCCAGTAGGACTATGCGGAAATATTCCTGCGCGGCCAGTAAGGTTTCGCCTTGTGCCCCAAACAAGCGCAGAATAGGATCTTGCAGAAAAACCCCAATGGATACCACACTCACCGCTATACCGATCGTTAGTGCTACTTGATTTCCAAAGGTTTGGAGAGCATGCTCCCTATTGCCCCGCCCCAAGGCGCGTGATACGATGGAACTACCACCAATACCAATAGCCATTCCGATACTGGAAATCAAAAAAGTGATGGGAAGTACTACCGTGACCGCACCAATTGCGATAGGTCCCACGAAGTTCCCTACGAAGATGGTATCCACTATTCCATAGATCGACATCACCAAAATGCCAATGGAGGCTGGAATAGCCTGTTGGCGTAAAAGCTGGCGAATAGGGGCTTTACCGAGTTGTTCTGACTTCTGCATTAGGAAACAGGTGGATTGATGGGCACGGTATATGAACCCTCAGATCACCGATAAGTTGATAGACTCAAAAAAATCTTGCAGTGAATCCCCAACTGAAAGCGGCGAGCGTCAAAAAAAGTCTATTTTTAGTAATAGAGGGTCACTGCTCAATGCAAGTGTTACTCTACACCATAAATTAGCGTCAAATAATAGACCCAAATAATCTGGAAGGCGATAATCGAGTTATTAATAACGAGATAGGATTGATGGGAATGTAAGGGCCTAAAAGAAGTAAACCCGGCACAGGGCCGGGCTCCTCTAAATCTGGCATCAACTTAATGTGGATGTCCCCCTTGTTATCGTTTAATAGGGTTCGTGCTTATCTTGTTACGATACAAATATAGAGTGCAGTTTAAGCTCCTACAACCCCACTTTTGGGGGGTTTTGCCTTTTTCGGGGTACGAACGTGCATTAACAAGAGATAAATGAACGTGTTCAAATTTCATAAGCTGCTAATTCTTAGTGCAATAGTGCCGTTCACGCTACTATTCTCCACTTGTTACACACAGGATTTAAATGGAGTTTGGCAAGGAAAAGTGTGGCAAAAAGACAGTCCAGACACCTTTTTTTATGAGATCAACCTCCAACATAATGGTGAGGCCTTGGCTGGGCAAGCGCTGTCCAGGTCCAGTGATGGATCCATCAGTGCCACCTTTAACCTCAGTGGGCGGGTTTCAGAAACGCAGATCACTTTACAAGAAGTAGAGCAATTAACTCCAGAATCGGGAAAATGGTGTCTAAAGTATCTTAGCCTGCAGCTTAACGCCAACAATCAATTAAGTGGGGAATGGACAGCCACAGGTTGTCGGCCGGGAATGGCCCTACTCCAGCGAGCGGGTGGGACCTACACAGAAGAGATGCCATTTACTTATCCTGGCCGCTGGTCGGGGCATTTATCGCAATCAGATCGGGACTATGGTTTTTATTACGAACTCAATCTAAAACCAGACGGTACCGGTACCTCAAAAATCGTTAGCGAAGATGCTGGCGGAGAGGCTATCCATCAACTAGAGTGGCAGGAGACTACCGCAGGAATATCATTTTCAGAACCTAATGTTCTGGAACGTACTGATCCTAACTGGAAATGGTGCCTAAAATCTGCGCAATTGAGTCAAAGTCGAACGGATGGCCGCTATGAATTGGAAGGAAACTGGGGTGGCTACTTGGAACACAAAACGCCCAGTAACGGTGCCTGCGCTCCGGGTGCTGTATATCTCAACAAACCTGTTTTGAGCAAAACCATCACGGAACACATTCAACCAGCGACGGAACAATACACCGAACGGACCCAGCGGACAGTCAAAGTAGATCGCGTACTGAAAGTACGTAGTGATAATATCCGTATCAAAGTGTGGGATAATGGAATTGTAGATGGTGATATTCTAACACTGTTTCTCAACGGCCAGCAAATCCTGCACAAATACCGGGTCAACAAACGGAGGTGGAGTATTCCGGTGGATATTATTCGCGGCGAAAACCTGCTGATCCTGCACGCTGAGGATTTGGGCGATATTTCTCCCAATACTGTAGCGGTGGCCATTGATGACGGTGTTAGTGAACAGGTCATCGTCTTGAGCTCGAATTTGCGTGAGAGCGGTGCCATCCTGATCCAGCCTTTCGATTTTTGATTTAAAACAAAAATCAGCTTATCTTTATTTATTATACAAACAAAAACGTGCAGCGTGGATAATAAGATGCTCGATAAGGTAGCTAAACCCTTTAACGTAGAGCTACCAGAGGCGGAAGGATTGTTTGATACCCTGGATAAGGTGCTGCCGGCTATTCGTAAGCACAGTGAAGACTTGCGCGAAGATGAATACTATCTACGCCGCAACTGGATTGAGCTGCGCGACGACGAAGGTTTCCACGAAGTCATCCTCCACGTTTTTGACGATGGCGGAGAATATGTCCGTAGTACAAATGGCAATATCGAATGCGGTGAATGGCGGATGATGAACGGTAAGTTTGTCTACGGCCCTAGCAGCTGTGATGCCGAAGTCTTTGACCTGGCTTTCCTTGACGAAGAGTTTTTCATCCTTAGAAAGCACGGAAATTCTCGCTTATTTGACCGCCGCTACCACGTCTTTATCATCGAGCCATTGTCCAAACGTTTGGAATGGAACGAAGCCATGGAATACCTCTTCGATAAGTACCGTAACTCCAATGGTTTTTTGATCACGGCGGCCTTACTACTTGTCTTAATTGTAGTACTCGCCCTCCTCTTAAGTTAAGCCAGTCTTACTTTTTTGAACAATAGTTCTCCATAATACCCTAGGAGTCGATAAATCGTTTACCTTCGCGGCTTTTTTGGAAAGACTTACTATGGTTCAATTCATCAGAAACCGGGCGGCCAACGTCAAAAATGACGTATTCAGTGGCCTGACCGTAGCCTTAGCTTTAGTACCTGAAGCAGTTGCCTTTGCCTTCGTTGCCGGAGTAGATCCACTTGTGGGTTTGTACGCCGCCTTTATGATTGGCCTCATCACTTCCATCTTTGGCGGGAGGCCCGGAATGATCAGTGGTGCTACGGGTGCACTGGCAGTGGTCATGGTATCTCTCGTGGCGGAAGGAAATGCAATGGGCGAAGCGAGCGAACAACTTGGCCTCTACTACCTTTTTGCTACCGTTATCCTAATGGGCTTTATCCAAATGGCAGTCGGTTTTCTCCGACTTGGTAAGCTGGTTCGATTAATACCCCATCCGGTAATGATGGGTTTTGTCAACGGATTGGCTATTGTGATTTTCTTATCACAGCTTGGCATGTTCAAAGAAACGGTGAATGGCCATACGCAGTGGCTACAAGGAATAGACCTGGCTATTATGGGTGGCTTGGTGGCTTTAACCATGGCCATCATGTACCTTTTACCAATGGTCAACAAGCGACTTCCAGAAGCCTTGATTGCGATTGGCGTAGTTTCTGCCATCGTCATCCTCGGTGGACTAGATGTAGCCACAGTAGGCAGCTTTATTCGCGATGGTGGAGGTGAGGGCCTCAAGGGAGGTTTACCAACCTTTCAGACCGACCTTTTCCGTAAGGTCCCACTTACTTGGGAAACGCTGGCCTTCATCGGCCCTTACGCGCTTATTCTGGCCGCCATTGGCCTAATCGAATCGCTGATGACTCTGAACCTAGTAGACGAGCTCACAGAAACCCGTGGTAGTTCTAATCGCGAGTGTCTGGCCCAAGGGGGAGCCAATATCATTACTGGCCTTTTCGGTGGTATGGGTGGATGCGCCATGATTGGCCAATCCATCATCAACATCAAGGCCGGCGGGCGCACGCGCTTATCTGGTATCGTGGCAGCAGTGACCCTCCTTGGCTTTATTCTCTTTGCCTCTGGTATTATTGAGCAGGTACCGATTGCCGCGCTAGTAGGCGTGATGTTTATGGTAGTTATTGGGACCTTTGCCTGGAGTAGTTTCCGGATTTTACACAAGATCCCGCTAGCTGACACCTTAGTATTGATCACCGTATCAGCCTTAACCGTCGTATTCGACCTGGCTATAGCGGTCATTGTAGGAATTATCGTTAGCGCTTTGGTCTTTGCCTGGGAGAACGCCAAACGCATTCGTGCTCGGAAGCACTTCTTGCCAGATGGTACCAAAGTGTATGAAATCTGGGGCCCGCTGTTCTTCGGCAGTATTCAGGTTTTCAAAAGCAAGTTTGACGTTCAGAACGATCCCGATACCATCATCTTGGATTTCATGGAGTCGCGCGTTAGTGATCACTCTGCTTTGGAAGCGCTATTTCAATTGGTAGAAAAATACGAGGCCGTCGGTAAGGAAGTCCGTATCCAACACCTTAGTGAGGACTGCCAAAAGCTGATGGTTAAAGCTTCTCCAAAGCTCGCCCGGGTAATAGAGAGTGATATTGATGATCCACGCTACTACGTGATGGCGCAAGTCCAGCAAGAAGTGTAAGACACGCTCCTATTCCAAGAATCGCTCTTCTGTATTAATGGGGCAAGATTCCACGCGTTCCAGGCTCCGTTCCTCCAAGTTGGATTGAAAACCGGTACGCTCTGATCTTAGTCTTTTGGTAAGTACTTGGCTGGTAAAGGTAATTCGTCGGTCTCTCCTAGCCAGTAAATATGCATGATCCACCAGCGCTTACCATCATTAAGCAGTTGAATACTATTGATCCCACGCATGAAAGGTTCTTCGTCTTCCTTAGAGCGATACGACTCATAAGTACTAAATAGATGCACCAACGAACCGTACTCCTCCGTCACTCGATGAATTTCTACTTCGTGAAAACCATTTTCTTCTAACCAAGCACCAGACCGCTCCACATAGCCATCTGGACTCATGATACGCGTATCATGAGT
>JBCBWU010000308.1:0-6365 GCA_039816955.1 Bacteroidota bacterium | reverse complement strand
GGCAATATTAATATCGTATTCGTGCTGCTCTGCCGAATCATAATAAGCCTGAATACGTTCCAAGGTCTGGGACGCAGTTCCAGGTTGAGCCCATGCTGGCAAGGTGCACAGCATGAGCATAGTAGTGATAATGAAGGGTAACTGCATTGTTCTTAGTTGTTACTGGTTAGCACGGTACGTGATTCTTGCACGGTCATGATACCGGCCTCTGTTTCCCGTTTGGTACGAATGAGTAAGCCTTCGTCGTCGTATTCGTAGAAGGTAGCGTAGTTGTTTTCGTCTAGCGTAGCCCACAGTCGGAGGCTGCCGGAATCATAGACATAAGACATCATATTCGACTGGAAAGGATGAAAACGGAAATCATCGAGGTAGAGGACACCGTCCGTACCCAGATTAGTAAAAGAGATATCGAGGCTAGCAAAGTTACTAGGCAGGGCATCCAAGCTCAGCTCGTAGCGCTGCCAACCCTCAATCACTGGCCCGGCGATCAGTATGTCGTAATCCGTAATTAACGTATTACTAAAATCGTAGACACTAGCGGTCAGCTCCGCTCCGAGGGGTACTGCTCCACAATCAAGTGAATTACCAGTAGCTACCCATAAAGAAAGATGGTAACGTTGATTTACCTGTGGATTCAATGCTGGCAGGCAGCTACAACAGGTATTTTGAAAAACACCTTTGGCAGAATCGTTGACATAAGGGGTACAATCCTCCTCTTCCTCCTCGGCCGTCTTTAGCAACGTAATATCACTATCCTTACCGGACTGCTCCCCTCTATGGACTTGCGCAGTGCTAGAAGAACGTGCTCGGAGAGCAACCGCATCCACACAAGGTTGTTGAAGGGTTAGGGTCAGATTTTCGCTGGGATCTAAAGTAAGAGCATAATTGCCCGTATGAGCAGGTCCTGGCTGGATGAGGTTAGGATTGCTGCTGTCATCAATATTTAGCTTTCGAAACGGTCGTTCAAGCGTAGTTTCTCCATCGGTGAAACTGTAATCCTCAAAACCATCAAAGTACATTTCCTGCGAACGGGCATTGCTAGCCACCGCTACCGTTAGGTTCTCGTTATACCCGAGCTGACTAGCACTGTAAATGCCTAAGGCATCTTTTACTTCCAGTACACTACCGTGCTGATCATAGACCGTCATCTCACTGGCTTCCGTCCAGTTATCATCACTGGCCGGATTGGGTATTAAACCGTCCCCACCAAAAATCCAAAATGGTGTAAAGACATTGAGGTTACCTCGATCACGAATACTGTTATTAATGGTAGCACCACCAAAGGTCACATTATCCCGCAGTGAAAAATAGGAGTAAGTCTCATTAAGACGCCAATTCCCAGCAAGACCTTCGACGTATGGATTGATCTCCCGATCAACATCATAACTTGGGGAGCCAAATTGCCCATCGTATTCTTCGCATCGCATCTGCCAATCTTGTCCAAAGGCAGCAGCACTAGCCGCAAGAATTTCCTGCCCAGTATTGGCCACAATCTGCCCATTATCGAAACCAAGGTCTTGCCGCGCACTGATTGAAGCAATCGGTGTTTGGGATTGATTGCGCTTACCTGAACGCAGTATTTTCAGAAGAACGCCCTCACTGGTATCGTGGATAAAAGTTGAAAACGGTGTACCATTTTTATCGATCAAAATAAGGTCGGTAGCATTTTGCATTACCCAATGACGGTCATTATCAGGACTCGTAGTGGCCGGTATGCTGATAGATACTTCATCTCCTACGTTAAAAAATTGTTCCGCTGATGAGGGGATAACAAAAGGCCCTGCTGATGGATCTATATCGGATAGTTCAATGACTGCTCCCGTATTTTCGTAGGCCTGCCCCATCCCGTCGTAAGCCAGGTGAGCGGGGTAGGTGAAGCTGAACATTGCATCATCAAACTCATTCTGCGTCTCTGTGAGCAGTACATTACCGGTTTCGGCATCGTAGAGCAGGTTCTCGGTAGTAAGGGTGGAGCCATTCTCCATCACCGTCACTTTATCAAGAATACCAAAGCGCTGGATAAACTTAGTGGTCGTAGCGGTCTTAACGGCTATATCTTCCTTAGAGTAATAAGGGAGCGGAATCGGAGCAAGCGCGGGAAATATCGCTATCAGGAACGCAATATTACTGACCCCAATGCCTACACTCAGGCTACTGCTCCGGTCGTGTTCCATTTCTTGCCATACGTCTACTGTCTTCCCAATTTCACCGGGTACAATAGAACCATCCGCTTTCATCAATGATACATCATTGCGTAGGTGCAGGGCAGACTCGCGGGCTGCTACAGTTCCTTCATCCTCTACAGTTCGGTAAGTATATACGGTAGATTGTAGAATCGCCCCAGCGCCATTGTAGACGGTCGTTGCGCGCATTTTACCGTGCATATCATTGACCTCTACGGAAAGTCCCTGAGATAGCACCATTTCATCTTTATTGTACAAGCGCAACCAAGAGAGGATCGCATCGGGTTTTTCCCGGCGCATGTCCACCCCTGTACGCCGTTCTACTACCGGAAAGTCCTTGGCGGTATAGAACTCATTGAGGGTATAGCCTAAACCTTTTTCAACCCCTTCGTATTCCAAGGGTTGAACCCGAACTTCGCTGTAACCGACCATCGGGCTAGGATAGAGCGTTTCGCCAATGGGCCCTTCGATGTAATAACTGCTATTAGGTGCTAAGGCACGCTTTTCATCAAACTCAATAGCATGGCGTAGGAGATTCTCTTCCCCTCCTACAAGGGGCTCGTAGGCTGCTACCCCACTGCTGACCGTACGCTTTTGGCCAGCGATGTCTACTTCTTTGTAGTAGGTGTAGGTTTGGCCGTACACACTAGCTTGCTGCCCCAACTGGGTCCACTCGTCACTGAGGCGAATGGCCTTGACTCGAGTACCGCCGCCAATTTTTGACAGATCAGGATTAGCCAATCGAATCCAGGAGCGGCTGAGGTCTGCACGCCTCGACCAGCCATTGCTGATGCCATTACGAACAAAACCCTTGAACACATTGCCCAATTCTCGAATAAGGCCTAGCCCTTCCGGTAGGCCTGGTTGATCATCAGGTGATAAATCATAACCTGGATAAGCCAAAGCCGGGCGCTCTAGACGAGTAAACTGGATACCGGCAAAAGCGATGGGATGCACATTATCAATATTCTCTGCTTCTACATTTTGCACGGGGATGTACAGACGGCCCTGAGCAATATTAATATCTACTTGAGCATCATCATACTGTAGGTAACCACTAATATCCTCCCAGGTCTCCTCTCCGGTGAGATCGAGGCGTGTTCTGAAGTAAATTTGCTCCACATCCTCCAGGAATCGAGCACGAACTTCCGCTTCTGTTACAGGTTCTTCTTCGTCGCCAACCTCTAGGTAATCGGCAATATCTACCACCATCCAAGAGTTGGTTGTACCGGTGGCAGAGTAGAGCTCGTCGCTGGTTTCGCCATTAACTTCGCTAGCGAAGCCTAATAACTTGAACATCTGCCCCGCGCGCTTATCCTGTACGTAGGCGTAATCGTCGGCCTCGTATTCTACATTGATCTTGCCACCGGAGGGCAGTTGTATCTCATCCAAATTCCAAGCACCTACTTGCGTAGCCGCAATGGCTTCGTCTTGTAGAGCGTAAGGAAAGATACTATTGGCAGGTAAATTGGCCGCCGCATTATCTTGATAGAGCCCCCAGCGGTTCACCTTATCCAGGTTGTAAGGCACTGATGTATCTCCTTCTTCGTCGGCAAAGCGATAATTGAACTTGTAGGCATTCAAGGCGCCCCGGTCACTGTCCTCATAGGTAAAAAAGACCTTTTTTAAGGTAAGTTTACCGGTACCGTTCTCACTACAGGTATTTGTAGCGTTGGGTACACCCTCGCACAAGGTGTAATCATAATCAAAGTGAATACTCTTAATCGGCACTGGATTTTCCCCTAACCATTCCGACTTTGAGTAAATGTCAATGCGATCTAGCTTCTGAAGTTTCTTAGTCTCATCCTTACCACCATCCTCATTTATGACTCCTAGGCCATCGCAGCGATCAGAGGTGTGGAAAACGGCAACGGACGTTCTACCAATAATCTGATCCACGTACCAAATGTCCTTTTCACCGTAAATGAAGTTTGCTTTATCATCTAGGTCATCCGTATGGTTACCTGGTGCGTAGCTGGCACCAGCAAAGGGTGTTCGCCAGCGGTAGTCGCCATGAGCCCGCTTGTAGCGCAGTTCTACAGCTGCCCCTGAGTCATCATCCGTGATGCCATCACCTTCCCAATCCACGTAATCAGGGGACAGAATAGCCGTCAGTAAAAAGCTATGCGGATAAGCAGGCGTAGTGGTTCGGTCGTAGAAGTTATCTCTTCCTTTACTGTTTGCGATCGAACGGTCTGCGGTTTCATAACTCACCTCCCGTGGAGCATCAATGTCGTACGAATTTTGCGACACACTGAAGGATATTTCATCCTGGCGATGGTTATAGGCTGGTATACCGTAGATGTAGCGCCGACCATCCGGTTGGGTTACCGTCACCTCAGACATATGATGATCCGGATAAGAGGTACGCGGAATCGCATTACCAGCATCTTCAATATCGCGTTCCAGACCGTGTATACTAGCTTCACCTGCCGTTAGATAGCTCATTACCTGGTTGCGACGTTGGCGACTACCCAATAGTTGGTTATCTCCTTGCGCTACGTCTATATCCGTGCGGTCTGCTACCCCAATGGTCTCATCACCAACCAGAAATTCGCTCAAAGCGGTAACTGGCCATTGATTAGCATTCTGCTTCAGTTTAGTACGAATCGGGTCATCACCGCCTAAATTATCTTCTAAAAAAGTAGTTTCTTGATCCGTACGAGGATTGCCTCCAGGGGTACCAAAAAATACTGCTTCTCGGACGTCTTCACTTTCTAAAAACCCTAGTGTTGATTGTAGTCGGTTACGCTGTGCCCAAGCTCCTTTACTGGAATTGGCCTCTGCTCCGATGAAGTTAGGCTCTGCGTCCACGAGATTGCCTCCAGCAAGCTCTATCCCCAAAGCAGCAGAAATGCTCTTATTAGAAGAATATCCAGACCGAAAAACACCCAAATCCCTACGGTGTGCACGATACTGTCCGCCGATTCCTTGCCCCGAAACATTAAATAGATCGTAGGTACCAAAGGCGGCTGGAATTACGGGACTATCCCGGTGAATAAAGCCACGGCTTTTGTTATAATCCATTAATGATGCCCGGCCTTCCTCTGTTGCATCATTGATGTATTGATGATTCAGATAACCATAAGCGCGTTGTTGTAGGGTATTGGTCGCTAAGAATTGACGTGTGAAGTAACCAGACTGATTTAAGAATACGCTTGCCCCAATAAAAGTTGGACCAGCTCCAAGGCTGAGATTATAGGCCTCGTTTTTAAATGGAAATGGGCTGGTAGGCGTATAGGTAAAACCCGAGAAGGAGATCGCACCACCTACAACCGAATTCTCAGAATTTATAACAGCAGCTATATATTGTTCACCCCCAATTTTACTTTCTAAACTTACACCTTTGGCGTGGCTTAAATCAAAAGAAAGCTCTTTTAGTCCCTGCCGAGAGTTAAATCCGGTGGTAAAACTAAGGCGAGACCAAACATCTTGCTCATGATTCGTTAATCCTAGCTTGGGTGTAACGGTAAAGTCTAATCCTGCTCCCGTATCGTAGCCCAAACCTAGGCCAACACCATTTCCGTACAACCAGTTGAAAGAGGCTGTAACTCCGAGGTTGAAATTCGCTCCAAAGCCACGATAGTTGTTATAATATCCACCAGCGGAAGCCTCAAAATCCAGCAGCTGGATCCCAAAAAGTTCAGGAAAACCAACGGACCTAGACCCACCGACGGTGTAATTATCGCGTAGGTTAAACTCACGGTCAATGGTTTCATCCTTAAACTCATCCGGAAAACCTCGGACTTCTCGGTTGATTACCCCGGGGTTGAAGCTCCAACCTAGGCCTACCCAACTGGATTCTTGGTCCAAGCCAACCAGAGGTGACGGGCTTTCAGCCCGTCGGTACCTCCGATATGTTTAACCTTTTTACCGGAGATTTTAGCTACAATATTCCCCTCGGTGAGGTAGATGGCTACCCGCTTAATTTAGCCTATCAGGCCGATCCTCGTATGGACCAAGAAGCCAGTTGGGTAGGCCTAGGGTGGAGCTTCAACCCCGGGGTAATCAACCGAGAAGTCCGAGGTTTTCCGGACGAGTTTAAGGATGAAACCATTGATCGTGAGTTTAACCTGCGCGATAATTACACCGTCGGTGGATCCAGGTCTGTTGGTTTTCCTGAACTTTTTGGGATCCAATTGCTGGATTTTGAGGCTTCCGCTGGTGGATATTATAACAACT
>JBCBWU010000307.1:6116-6399 GCA_039816955.1 Bacteroidota bacterium | reverse complement strand
AATCCTTGAGGCCTCTAAGTTATAGGCTATCGATAATAAAGTCTCCCTTTTCTGCTCACTTAACAATTCATTCGCTTATCGTTAGAACCTCTGCTTTGCTCAACCTGTTCTACTTTAATCAATTATCAAAGCGAACGACTAGATTATGAAATACCTCTCTTTTACAAACGGAGATACCATGCCCATTTTGGGGCTGGGTACCTGGAAATCTGCATCCGAAGATGTTTATGATGCTGTACGCGCGGCGATCCAAGCGGGCTATCGCCATATAGACTGTGCTATG
>JBCBWU010000307.1:0-6106 GCA_039816955.1 Bacteroidota bacterium | reverse complement strand
GCTATGATTTATGGCAACGAATTAGCAGTGGGGCGTGCGGTAAATGACGCCATCGCCGCGGGTGAAGTAACGCGAGAAGACCTCTGGATCACCTCCAAGTTGTGGAATAATTCACATGCTGAAGACCAGGTCGTTCCCGCCCTCAAAAAAACCTTGGGTGATCTACAGCTAGATTATCTCGACCTCTACCTCATTCACTGGCCAGTAGCGGTCCGCCACGAAGTTCTGGGAGCACAGGAGGCGACTGATTATATCGCATTGGCCGATCTGCCAATTACGACTACCTGGCGCGGTATGGAACAGGCGCAGCAGCAAGGCTTGACTCGGCATATTGGCGTAAGCAACTTTGCTAAGCACCATCTGGAGGAAATTCTACGCGATGCTAGCATTCCTCCGGCGATGAATCAGATTGAGCTGCATCCTTATTTACAGCAAAAAGAACTGGTCGATTATTGTCAGGAGCGGCAAATCCACCTGACCGCCTATTCTCCGCTCGGCTCCGGTGACCGTCCCGCAAATTTGAAGGGGGAGAATGAGCCCAGTTTACTGGAAAATGAAACGATCAAAGCAATTGCGGCTGCCAAAAGTGCCAGCCCAGCGCAAGTATTGATTGCCTGGTCTATTCACCGCCATGTTTCCGTAATTCCCAAGTCGACCAATCCCGGGCGTATCCGCGAGAATTTTGCGGCGGCCGAACTGGAGCTAAGTGCAGAAGAGCTAGGGCAGATTGCCCAGCTTGATCTTCACCGGCGCTACGTAGACGGTTCCTTCTGGGAGATGGAAGGAGGTCCTTATACTGTGGCAGCACTTTGGGGAGCGTAAAAAAATAGGGAGTAAGCCTTTGGTCTACTCCCCAATGTATCAGACAGGTAGTTTTAAATTAATGCTCGCGCTCTTAATAATTCAAAATGCGGAACTCGGTCCGACGGTTAGCTGCGTGCTCACGCTCGGTACAGCTTACACCGTCAGAGCAACGATTCTTAAGGCGAGATTCGCCATAGCCTTTAGCTACCAGGCGGCTGGCGTTGATGCCTTTGCTCTGCAGATAGTTAACAACAGACTGCGCACGACGCTCTGACAACTGCTGGTTAGAGCTAGCCGAACCACGAGAGTCGGTGTGTGAACTCAACTCAATCTTTACGTTTGGCTTTTCCCGCATCAGCGTCAATAGCTTATCGTCGATGATGTTACGGGCCTGAGCAGTCAAACGTGCACTACCCAATTCGTAGTTGATTGGCAGCACATTGTACTCCAAAAGTTCGCACTCAATTTCTTCCCAGGTTTCCAAGCCGCCTTTTTGCTTTAGTACTTCGCGGCTCACGGTTTGGTATTCTGCGTCTACTGTGGTCTCCTCTACGCGCTCGTCCTCTACAAGGACACGCTTGGAAACAGTCTCGTAAACAGGGTCTACCTGAATTTCTCTTACCTCAGCGGGCTTACTGACTACCCGCCGGCTATAGCTGTCTTGGGCGCCACCGGCAGAGGCAGAAGTAGTGCTGGCATCAGCACTTAGTTTCTGGGTTGGAATATCAGTCACTTCAGCCGGATATTCGCGCCAGCAAAGCACTTGGCAGTCCAGTGGGTCATCTGACTGGCAGCCTTCGTATGGCTGGTATTCCCAACGCGCAATTTTTGGTGTCACCTCAATGCTCTCTGAGTCATTGCTGAAGCTAGCTGGTACGATTGATAGCTTGTTGTAAGACTGTTCTGCTTCGTACGTCACATCCGTGTTAGAAAACTCGGCTGGGGTGATTTCGTAGCGGGTGTAGCCTTCGCGTACTAATACTTGTTCTTCGCGAGTTTCGTAGCGTGCAGGAATGACGGTCAGCTTTTTATAAGCAGGACGCACCAACACCTCCACCTCTTCCGTCTCGTAGACATCGGGCGTTACACAACGCACATAGCACTTATTAGGATCTGGATTTTCGGGTAGCCCAACACCGGTTTGTGCTATAAGGGTAGCAACGGATGCTAGGATTAGCAAACCTGCGAATAAAATTCGTTTCATGTTAAGTGTTTTAGTTGTGGTGTGAAATACAATAGGGATATTGCTCATGCCGTAATGGCATAAGTTTTAGTTTTGACGGCTTAAAAACTACGGTAGGTGATGGGTACCTTGATCGGGTAGTACGTATACAGACAGGAACCAGCTCTAAAGCTGCTTTCGGTATTTTGGACGATTCTTTCCTTAAAAGTAACACCCTCTGCATGGGACACAGCTGCCAAAGGTGATGTAGACGTTTTATTCGAGGGTAAATGGCAATCTGAGGATGCTAAAGGCCGTAAAAGAAGCGGTGTACGGAATAAACTGGACTTTGCGTTAAAAATGTCCGTACAGGCGACAATAAAAAGTGCGCTTTTTATTTGATATTTGTGAACTAATGCTTACCATCTGTATGTTGACCGCAGCTATCCTGGAGTGAGTTGCAAAATAAAATTCATACTTCTTTAGCTTGGCAAGCAACATCTATCGCCTAAGCTTGTTTCAGAATAAATCAATCTAAATAAATCGGAATAATGTTAGAAGGAACCGTGAAGTGGTTTGACGAAGTCAAGGGCTTTGGCTTCATTAATGTGAAAGGACGTAAGGACGACGTCTTCGTACACCTGAACGAGGTGCACAATTCAGGCTACGATACCCTTTTTGCGAAGGATATCGTGGAGTTCGAAATTGTGGAAGATAATCGTGGTCGCGCGCAAGCAACCAATCTTACGGCTTATGAGCCCACTAAACCAGAGCCTGCTAAATAGT
Organism: Bacteroidota bacterium; assembly: GCA_039816955.1. GTDB lineage: Bacteria > Bacteroidota > Bacteroidia > Chitinophagales > Saprospiraceae > Lewinella. The sequence goes on along the minus strand of JBCBWU010000307.1, from coordinate 3,354 downwards.
CAGGCATCTGAACTGCATGAAAAAAACTCCGGTAATGCCATACCAACTTGTAGTAAGTGCAGCACTACCGGAGCGGCCAACTAGGGAATTCGCGTAAGTAAAAGCTATTTATCAATCTCCTTTTCTGCTCTCGTTGAGGGCATATAAATAGCTTCTTGCTCTCCTACCTCCAATTCCGGCATTCTGAATCCAATGTCAATGCGCCGGTTCTGGCGTCGGCCCTCTTCCGTGGTATTACTCGCTACTGGCTCGGTAGAGCCCCTGCCCGCTGTATGTATACGGTTAGGATCAAAGCCACATTTTTCGACTAGAAATTGCTTTACAGATTCAGCTCGTTCAACGGATAGGCGCAGGTTCTCTTCCTTGGTGCCAAAATCGTCGGTGTGGCCAATGAGGTCTAGCTCTGCACCCATACGGTTGGCAATTTTGGCTAGTCTGGTAATTTCTGGGTAAGCCTGCGTGGGCTGGTCAAATTGTGCAGTACCATTGAAAAAAGTACTGTGCTTGAGCTTGAAGTTCTGGCGGATGTACTCAAAGGAGGTGAGCACAAAGGTATCTCTGATAATTTCACCCCGTGCTGTTTCGGCTAAATGATGGGTGGTGTCCCGCTCAGAATAATAACCTGGTATTTCTGGGAAGAGGCGTACCACCGCCGTGCTATCGGGTACCGTGTAGACGTAGGTGCCGTCTTTGGAGATTGGCATAGCGTGTACATTGAGTTGAAAGTTGGGTGTAAACTCCAGGAAGCCGCCCCGGAGTGGATTCCCGTTTTCGTCGAGTACTAAACCTGCCAGGCGAAGTGCATCGGGGAACAACTCGGCGCCAAGATTTACTTCCCATATGTCAAGATCGTCACCGCAGCAGCCAGCACTGTGATAATAGGCATTGCCACCATATTCGGAAAAGTAGGTGATGCCTTCATCATCATCTACGGTGTTGATCGTTAATCCTAGATTCATAACATCCTCCGCACTGGACCAGTCACCCGGCTGGCGGTAGTTAACCCGGTACATATCCGTATGGCCCATTCCCCCTAAGCGGTCTGAGGTGAAGAACACCATTCTGCCGCCCAGTGCTGCTACGGGGCGTTGTTCTGTGTAGTCGGGTATATTTACTAGTTCGCTCAGGGGCATAGCCGTTCGGTATTGTTCTCCGTCACTCAATTTCGCCACCGCAAGATCGGTATGGGGGCGCCAGCTGGCATCTGGGCGGTGTTCGTATACCGCTAGGTATAGTAGAGAGTCATCATCGCTCAACCAACCATAATCTGCTACTCGGCCTCCGAGTTTCATCGCCCTTGGGGGGTACCATTTACGGCCTATTTCTTCGCGATAAGCCTGAAAAAGCTGACCCTTGCTCCGCATTAATAGCTTACGTCCCTTCTTACCAATCGAGAGGAGTTCCATATCATTGGAAAGGTAGAGTTCCTCAATAGCCCTGGGTTGGGTCCACGTTCCCTTTTTGTATTCCGACTGCATCACGCGCGCCGCACCACCGCTAAGCTCACTGCGCATAAAGAATACCTCTTTGGTGTTGCCGTAAGAGACCAAGGAGTATTCGTTGTACTGAGGCGTATTCCAGGCCGTTACGCGTTGTGGAATTCGACTAGGTAGGGCATCATCCTCATAGCGATCCAACATGTTGCGGTAGTTGTTGAGCCACTGCTGTTTTCCTGCTTGGAATACAAAGGAGTAATCACAGACTATACTGTCCGGAAATAAGGGCTGTAGCGTATCGAGTGCGCGTCGCGCCCAGTCGTAACGATGATTGCAGGCAAAGTAGTTAAGCGTAGCGGTACCAATTACCCAGGGGGCTCGGTGGTAGGGATAGCGTCGGGCCAGACCGGCAACAGTTTTGATCAATTCCAGGCTATCCTGTTCTGGGGTGCAGGTACTGAGTAGTGCATTGCGCAATTCCAACATCAGGAACATGTCATCCAGTTGGTCTTGCTGCCCCTCACTCAATGTTAATAGTGGGTTTGGCGTTGCAGCCCAGAGGCAGGCTGCCATTTCACACAGCTCCCAATCAAGAGCAGTATGGCGGTTTTCCTGGTGAAAATTGAGGATGCCGTTTAGGTCGCGACTGCAGAGGACATCTGCTCCTGCTTCGTACCAACAGTCTTGTACTATTTCGTGCTTCGGAAAATGGAGCGCAAAGCTATCCATGTGGCAGAAGGACTCGTGACGCTGTAGTATATCCCAGCTTTTGTCCTGCAAGAGCCACCAGGAGCCGTAGTTAATGGGGAGCACATTGTCTTGGTAGTAGCGCTGGATATACTCGAGCTCACTATAGCTTAATCCCCAGGGATTGGCATTCAAGAGTGCGCGACAAGAATGACCGGTATCAAACTGAACGAGATATTCAGAAGGGAAATTCAATTCTGGATCACTCCATTCTTGTTCCAGCGGTGGATCGTATACGGGCTGATAACCAACAATATTCTTATTGACAATGACCCGGCGCACGGAGTCCATTGCCGTTTCCGACCAACAGCTACTATGCTCCTCTAGTAATAAGAGCTGAGCTACTTTCGCGCCACCGTACAATCGATCCTGTGTGCTGAGCTGCAGGTTTTCCCGTGCTTGGCGAATATTACCGGCTGCCACGTCGTAGCGCTTCAGTCTAAAGATGGTTCGAATGGGAAGTTGACTGGAGCGTTCCGCCAGTAGGCAAAAATCTTCATTGGTACGAATCCAGTTCTCGATGGTGGTATCACTCTGCAGACCAAGGCGGCCAAGCATAAATTCGGCACCGGTACCATAAATACGATGCCCCACAGATTTTTTAAATTTCTTGTGCGCTTTATCAGTTTCCCCTTTTCCCAGTAGGCGCATTGCACTGGGGAAGGTACAGGCACCAAGACCGAAGATGAGGGTTGTAAATAGACATAGATAGACCAGGAGGGTCGTGGGTTTGAGGTGTCTCATACTAGTTGGATTGTGGTTATTTTATCCGGTTTATTACAGGCCTATTTCTCTTTTTTTGACTGTCTTGTAAACCGGCTATTAGAAAGCAAAAGTGAACGTAAGCACAGCGATTGCTGCGATCTGTTCTGCTTTCAGTAGTATGAGGTTATCTTTTTTTATTCTAAAAGGACAATGTTCAATCTACCTCATACTACCTTTAAAGATAGCAAAGCCGACTCTTATGTTAACCAGTACCATAGCTTGAATTAGTGAGTGAAAGCTTATAGTTAGGGAACGGTGACTGCTGTCTGGAGAACTATATAAACACGGGGGGCTGTCTTAAAAGCCCCGTCCTTGACAGCGACATACACCCTGGAGTCAGAGTCTGACTTTAGGGTGTTTTATTATTGGTAGTTGATTTGTTGGTTGTGAGGTGGCCAATAGTGAC
>JBCBWU010000306.1:0-6405 GCA_039816955.1 Bacteroidota bacterium | reverse complement strand
AAATTTGTTCGCCCTCCAGCTCCACCATTTTGATAAAATCGGATGGCAGGGGATAAAATTCGATAGTTGATCCTTGCTGGAGATCAAAAAGACCAATGCCTTCCGAGTTGACGTAGATCGCCTGTTGGGTATTAGTAGGATGAAAATGCACATCAAATACCCAGCCGGCATCCAAAGTGTAGATCTCCCAGCTCGCAGCCTGGTCTTCGGAGTACCACAGCTGTTGGCAATCACCAACGGCGATCATTCTCGAATCAGAAACGGCTAAATCTTGGAAGGTAGTAGCTGGAAGTTGAGGAAAAGTTGAATTCTCTTGGGCACCAAGAAATAGGCTAGCCCAACAGATGAGTAATAGGGGTAAATACTTCATAGTTCGGTGTTGTAAAACTTACAGCACAAAACTAGAGGGTTCGGACGCGCCTCTTTGTCATCCAAAAGGGTGATTTTGGAAAAAGGAAGCGGGAGATCGGAGGGGGGAAGTGGGAAGTGGGCCGACTACACACGAGGTTTCGTCGGCTGAAAGAAGTGATCCTTTTACCTTATACCCCCTACAGCGAAAGCTTCCGCTTTCGCTCGTAAAAGCGTTTACGGATACGGCTTAAAGATTGGGGGGCAATTCCCAGGTAACTGGCCAGATATTTTAGCGGCACTTGCTCCAGGAGCGTATTGCGCTCTGTTATCATTTCGGCATAACGCTCTTCGGCGGTCTTGTTTTGGAGATCTTCCAGTATGACCTCTGTATAGTACTGGACTTCCTGGATAAGCGTACGAACGAAGGTATTCCAGCTGGGGAGCTCGTCGAGTAGGCGAAAGGCATCGGATTTACTCATTTCCCACACACGACTATCGGTAATGGCCTGAATGCTCTCCCCTGCCGGCAGGTCTTTGGTAAGGCTCCGTTGCGAGGTAAAACAGTAAGGGGGCTCAGTAAAATACTTAGTGACTTCCCGGCCGTCTCGATTTACGTAGTAGTGCATTAGGCCACTTTCCAGGAAGTAGAGCTTGCGGCAGATTTTACCTTCTTCCAATAAGATGGCCCCTTTGGAATATGATCTTTCGGTCAAGCAGGCAGCAATCTGCTCCCAATCACTTTGCGAGAGAGCAGCGTACTGGTTAATGTATGTTCGGAAAGGATGCACAAAAAGCCTAACTGGTCCGTGAGCAAGTTGTTCATCCGGCACTAACAAAATCAGCGCTGACTAGCGTACCACTCCAGCGCTTTCCGCTCGTGGATTTTGATAAACGGATCTTTCCCATCCCCATAAGTTTCGATATTATTGTTGCTACGTTCGGCTACCTCCCGCTTCAGCTCACCGTAGGCTTCCGCAACTTCGGGATGGGCGCGGAGATAATCGCGAAAAGCCAGGTGTCGGATGGCGTGGGCGTCTCCAGTCAGAAAAGCATGTACATGATGCGTTCGCTGGTCCCCCCCTTTCCGAAAATATCGGCGACCGGTAATACCGTATTCTCCCATCACCTCGTAGCCCAGGGCTTCCATTTGAGGTGCTTTGGCGTCTAGTAAGGCCAGGTCATTTACTTCCGGTAGGATATCGATAATGGGTTTAGCGGCCAGACCGGGGACGGACGTGCTCCCGATATGATGAACCTCTACCAGCACCCCCGCCAGTACTTGTCGCAAAAGAGTAGCTTCCTCTTCGAAAGCTTGTGGCCAGTTGTGATTGTAATGAACGACGGTAATGAGCCTTGCCATATTGCTCCTGGTTTTACGGTTTTATTGTTGTCTGCTGTTTTCAAACTCCAATTGGTTCTCTTTCATTTGGCCGATGTGCCGCTCGGCGTGCTTACTCAAAAAGTACACATATTCGTACACATTGAGCTTGCCCAGGTCATTGACGGTCATGGTAATTTTATGTTGCAAGCCTTCTCCATTAGCTAAACGATCAAGCTGGGCCTGGCAAGTCTTGACTTGATCCAACATTTGCATTCTGATCGCCAGCTCAGTTTTAGCGCCCGTAGGCTCCATGTGTTCAGGCCGGATCCAGGCAAAGGCTTTGTGCTGACCAATGGCATCAATTCGCCCCAAATCATAGTCAAATGCTAGCAGGCGCTCCGCCAGATTCAAATCCTTGCTCTTACGAAGTGCTTTTTCGGTACCCTTATTGATCAACTTCAAAAGGAAATGGCTGGTGAGCGCAATATGCTCTAGAATTTCTAGGATGGTCCACCCACCGTCTTTAGGTCGGTAGTGCTTTAGCTCATCGCTCACTCTAAACCAACGGAGAATTTCCGTATGCGTTCTTGTAAGATGTATCTCTACCTTCTTGATGTACGCGCTTATCACTGCTGTTACTGATTGTTGAGGATCTTATGGGTAGAATACTTTGGCAGGAAAGAAAGTTCCAATTGGCTATTTGGTATCAAAATGCGTTAAGCCAGACTGAATAAACGTGATCCACCTACAATCAACAGCTAAAGAAGCGCAGTGCAAAGGTTCAGCAGACACCTTTAAGTATTGAGGTCCAAACTTATTTTGACAAGCGTGAAAACTTAATTCTAGCTAAGCCCAACTGTTCCTCTACACTTTTCTGCAGAGCCCCTTTTTCAGATATGGGAATCATAAAAATCATGCTCACTATCACTAAAACACCAACTACAAAACCGATGAAGAAGCCCGGCCCATTTTTTGGCAGATCCAACATCGCATCTCGAAAAAACAGGAAATAAAGAACCGGCAGCAATAAATATACATAGGCACCTTTTCGCGTGGTTATTCGCAAGTTGAGTATTTTTTGCTCCTGATCATACTCGACATCAACCATAGGACTGAGCCATCTGCGATCTCCTCTTCTCCTTACGACTATATGATGCTTGGAAAAGCGCTTAACAACATAAAATGGATATTCATTGGACCAACTATCAAAAAAGCCTTTCCTATCAAAGAAACTTGGGTAAGGCTCCCAGGCAGAGAATACCTTCTCAAGCGCTTGGTCTTGCAAGTCGCAGTTGTAGGTAATTTTTATGTTGTTGAATTTCCCCATTCTTTGTAGGTAAATACTACTTCATCCTTTCAACAATCTTTTTGCAGATATTCGTTAATTCAATGTTTTGCTCCGCTTCTGTAAGCGTATCAAGCGGCTTGGCAGGATCATTTGCGCATTGGAGTTGAGCTAAGGGGGTAACTTCGTACAAACTACTACTCACAGCTATCCAAAAAATGGGAACTTTTTCCTTTTCACTAAGCTCAAGGAAGTACTTCATTTCTTGATCTTGAATGAAGTCAGAAGCTAAAAAATCTGGTGTGACCAGAAAGATGGCGATTTTTGAAGCTACTAGCGCCTTATTAATTTCTGTGTTCCATTCACTCCCTGGTTGAATCGAGGTATCATCCCACGCTTTTATGCCCATAAACCGTTCTAAAGACTTCAGATAGACCTTAAGCCTATTCATCCAGTCTCGATCATTGTGGCTATAACTCACAAAAATTTGATCCCGCATGGCAACTTCATTATGAAAGTCCGTAATCATTTGGTTTGCGAGTAATTCTGCTTTGTCTTCCGAACTACCACCGCGTTTCACATCAATTAGGCCATCTTCCTTCAGTACCCGATTAAAATCATTATCGAATTCTGCCAGTTTCTTTTGGGCTGCATTTTGTCCTTGTAGGATTAGATTTTCAATTTGCTCTGAGGTAATGCCAAAATTGCGCGTACTCATTGCCTCGCAATTGATATCTAGATTGATCGTTCTCGAGGTCTGCGTAGCTACAAAAAAATCGTGGCTAATGGACGACGAACTGATTAGTAAGCTGAGAAATTCCCCAAAGGATTTTTTGTAGTTAAAATCAGGAGGTGCGAGCGGCTTCAAAACGACAATAGGATATCTTCCAGGTCGACTAGCAGCTATCCAAACTGGGCTTTCCGAAGCAACTGCAGCATCAACGAGCACACGCTTATTTAGCGAATACGGTTCAAAGAACATCGGGATGGCAGTAGCGATGCGAATCACTTGCCACAAGGGCATATCCGGATGATGCTCCGAAGAATAAACCAAAAACTTCTTCTGTTTGAGATCTAAGGCAAAAGTCGAAAAGGGAATTTTCATTTCACCCAACGTAACGTCTTTTCCGATTATCGATCTAATCAAGCTTTGGTAGTCGGGCGTTTCATGCGATGCAAACGGATAATACAGCAGCCTCATTTTTGAAAAGCTCTTCTTCTTGATGACGGTCTTAAAATCAAAGTTGACCAGCTTTTCTTCAATCTCATCTATATCCATTCCGTAGCACACCAAAGCAGCAATGAGCGTTCCCATAGAGCAAGAGGAAATGCTAGAAACAGTGAAGCCATTTTTCAGTAGTTCCCGAATTGCTCCTATATAGCTTAAGGTCTTCACTCCTCCGCTAGCGCATACTAAATGAATGTTTTTGGTAGGCATATGAACGTTTTAGGTAAAAGGAGCTAAGGGGCGCAGAAATTTAATTTAAGATACTCTGCTGAAAATATAATACCAATTCAGTACTAACCGGTCATATATTACAGCAGTTTTTTAGCAGGCCACCATTTTCAAATTTAAACCTTAACAAATACCCTATATCCTTCGACACGGCCGACTGAATTGCGTACTATGCTCACCGCAGGGGCAGTCCACTATCTGCCTGCGTCAGCTGATCGTGTAAATGGATGACTTTATCATGAACCAATTTCTCGCTGGCGTAAACTAGTTTGCAGGTGGCAAAATTAGAAGATTTTGCCTCGTACTCCTCCACCCAAGTATCCAGTTGTTGCTTTTCCGCTAGGCTACGTTCCGGATATTTCACCCGGATTCCTTTTTGCTTAATTCGATACGGTTTTGGCGTGAGGCGAGCACGGTAACAATTCTGCCACAGACAGAGATGGAAATAGGTTCGGTCCACGTAGAGGCCTTTCATTATGCTCCTCATTTCAGGCTTGCGAGGGCTATCAACTTGGTTTAGAATAATCACCCGGAAGCCATTATTGGTCTCGTACAAACGGATCTTGAGCCCGCGGTATTTGGACGACGAAAGTTTCTTGATAATCTTTTGCTGCAAGAGCTGCTTTCTGGGAATGTTATCGCGCAGTAAGCGATCCCAAAAATTCATAAAGCGCTTGTTCTGGTCAATGTCTATAAACATATGATCAGTGCTGTTCAGCACCAGTGCCCCGTATCTATTTCTAGTGATAATATTTTGGGCATCTACCTCCTGAATCACTTCCTCCAGAATATTAGCCTCGTAGCTTTTGTCATCCTGGTAGCGGCGGCGGCCCCTCCTAATCCTTTCCTCCACTTTAGCCAACTTAGCTTTGGCCTCGCGGACGGCATCCTCCAAAGAATCATTAGAGCCACCGTACACGGAGGATACTTGCTCCTTACCCTCAATATTGAGTGTCGTTGAGTATTTGGTCCAATAGCGGAATATTCTCATAAATGAGTTTGTTAATGGCCTTACGGCAAAATTTGGACACGCTTGCTAGATTGTATTGATTAACCTTACGACTCAGACAGAACGCGACCTACCCTAGCTGGCGTTGACCAAGATAACTTTATTGTTATTATCTATACTTCGCGCTACCCTTTGCTTGAATGGAAAGACATCAATGACATCGTAATATTCTCCAAGGAGATCTAAGGAATTCTGCGAATTTCTCCTATTCAAAGAAGGCCCCAACCCTTTTCTCTTCCGTACTCGTCTAGCTTTTCAGATCGTTACTTATTACTCCATCATACTGATTTGCCATGAAAAAAAGTGCGCTCACTGGGATTTTTATACTAATCGCTGCCTTTGTTTTGGCTCAGAGTAAATTCTCCCTGGCTATTAACACCCAGCTTAGTATTCCGACGGGGAGTCTTGCTCCATTACCTCATTCCGAATATATAGGCACCTATTTTGAGGAACCGATCAGTTTTTCACCTCCCCAGGTTTCTTATGGTGGTGGACTCTCTTTTGACTATCAGATTTCTAAAAACTGGCTCGGACGTACTGGAATTAATTATCAACAAAGTAGAACCGACATTCAGGAATACAGCGTTTACGGTGGAGCGCATGACTTGAATACAAGCTATAGCAACTTCAAATCCAATATTTACCACCAAGTGCAGATTCCCCTTTCCATCGTCTGGCAATTTGGGTCAGCAAAGTATCTTCCCTTTTTAGGAGGAGGAATATTGTTTCATCAATTCTTCCAAGCGGACAATCTCAGCACTGCACGTCTCGAACAGCAGACAGAACTAACTCCCACCCAAAACAGTACTATTCACTGGATGATCAATGCTGGTATAAGAATTCACCAAAAGATCGGCCTGGAATTGCAGTATGCTTTTGGCGCCAGAGATCAGATTAACACTTATTCAGCGTATATTCCGTTTCCCTGTGCGGTTATAGGAGGAGTCCCACCCACCGGGCCTTGTGGTAACCACCTCAATGTG
>JBCBWU010000305.1:0-6579 GCA_039816955.1 Bacteroidota bacterium | reverse complement strand
ATGCACTCGGAAAGCCTCTTTGCCAGAACCTACAAGGGCTGAAGCTCGTCGACACCACAAAAGTTTAAATCAGTTCATTGAAATATTGGCACTGTTGCCAAGTGCTTTTCAAGGTGTTTAAAGCAGAAATATTAAAAGGCCAAAGATAATATGCAGGGAGAAAAAGCCCTCTCAACTTAAATTTGAGAGGGCAAAAAGACTATTAGTGACCACAAGTTAAAACTATCTTGTGAGGTAATGATTCGATGAAGATTACAACTATTCTATGATTAATTTCTGACTAGCTAAGCCTTCCCGAGTTGCTACCGTAACCCAATATGTCCCGGCGCTTATCTGCAGATTTTCGATGCGATACGTTGAGGCAGGGGCAACATGGGGTATATGACGGACCACTTTCCCACTGCATTATAATTTTGTTGTTGGTTGATTCGCCACTCGTGAAACAAAAGCCCCCCCAATGGGCCGAAGCCTAAATTAGGGGGGGCGCCCAATATCATCTTTTCCCTACTCAATTTGTTTTAACGAAACGATGGGTTAGCGTTTCTCCTTGATTACTTATTCTAACGAAGTAGATGCCATCGGGTAATTGCTCTAGCGAGATCTCTCTCAGGAGAGATCGGCCGTTGAGCTGTACTCCAGTTATGTGATGATATATTTTTCCTTCAGTGTTAATAATTGTGATATCCACAGGAGTATCAGACGTGAAGCTTGCACTTAGGTTCAGTACCGTCCGAGCCGGATTAGGATACAGGATAAGGCTACCGTGATTTCGCTGATCAGTAGTAAAAATTGTTGGTAAACCAACCGTTCCGACTTTAAAGTCAGGTGCTTGATTATCTACTGATCCACCAAAGGCTGGATTGATATTCCCGATCGAAACGGTATAATCCTCTACTTCTCCGAAGGAGAAGCTTTCACAGGCAGTAGCAGCAGTATTCCACTTCATGCTTACCCGCATGCGGGTGGCGCCTAAGTTGGCATCCGCTGGAATAGTAAATGAACCACTTATTGTACTATTGCTGCCGGTCGGTGAAAAAACAGCTTCTCCCAGGTCATCAAAATCTCCGTCCTGATTATAGTCAATCCAGATCTTCCAAGCTTCAATAAATACGCCGCTGACAAACCCTGGCGTTAGATTTACATTCACATTTTCACCGAGTGTGACATTGGCTGCTAAGTTTGTGAAATCTGCATATCCTCCATTATCACCCGAGTTATTGCTCAAATCCGCAATTTGTACTGCTTCGATGAATTCATAATTGGTTTGCTGCCCTTCAGATCCACAATAAACAACTTCGCCCAAGCAGAAGTCTGTTGATTCACTTGCACCAAAGGTGGCGCCGGTGGCCAAAACATTTCCTTCGGCATCCTGTACAACATAACTTCCTTCTCCGTAGCTACAACAGAGACCATCGCCGTACGAATCGTAGATAGTAAAATTGTAACAACCGTTGGTTAGACAGAAGGTCTCATTAATGGTCTCGTTTTGCTGCCCTGGATAGGTCCCTCCACTATAAAGAATTTGCCCTCCTTCATCAGTAAGCTGCCAAGAAGTCTCCTGGGGATATTGATCTAGATTTAGCGTAAGAGAAATGGTGTTATCAGAGCAACCACTCACTGGGGTACCTACACAATTACAGTTAGTGTCTATTGTGTCTTCGGTTGTATTACTGTCACCATCGTCACAGCTTGCACCAATGTAGATAGTAGCATTGGCATCGTCACAATCGGTATTGTCAGTAGTATAGCCATCAGGTACACTACAGGCTAAGATTGTATTATTAGCGTCACCAAAGCCATCACCATCACTATCTGCATAGTAGCTGTTCTGTACGCCTTCATCCGTTTGACCGTCACAATCATTATCTAAATCGTCACAGATTTCTGGGGCATCAGGGTAAACGGTGGCATTTGAATCGTCACAATCTACACTATTCGCCACAAATCCGGCAGGCGGATTACAACCACCTTGCGTTGCGTTTAGTGCATCACCGAATCCATCACCATCATTGTCTGCATAGTACGTAATACTTTGTCCATCATCTACCGCTACACTACCTGTTTCAGTGGCGTTACCATCACTAACTGTTACGGTATAAGTCCCAGCACTCAATCCATTAATATTTGCAGTGTTGGCTCCATTATTCCAAGTGTAGGTATAGGTACCTGTACCGCCACTAGCAATAACAGTTGCTGTACCATCATTCCCTCCCTGACAGCTAACCGCTGTAGCGGAAAAAGAAAGGGCCAATGGAGTAGAATTCACAGGTAAACAGAAGTTAGTGGTTTCTGTAGTCGTAAATTCTCCCCCAGAGGCCAATACATTGTTATTACTATCCTCTAAAAGGTAATTGCCTGCTCCAAATTGACAACAAATGCCATCACCATACGAATCATAGATATTAAAATCAAAGCATCCATTAGGTAAGCATAGCACTTCGGTGATCGTACTATTGGGGGTGGTATAATTACCACCACTAGCGAGTACTTGGTTAGCCTCATCTCTAATATCCCAAGAGGTTTCCCCTGGATATTGGTCAAAGTTGATGGTCAGTGTAACTTCATTGATTCCTGAAGCGAAAGACACAGTTGTGCCATCATTGTTTGGGTTTTCATCAACCTGACTATTAGGATTACTGGTTGAGGCTGTGAAAGTATGGTTTCCAGTAGCAAAGTTTATTGCGGGTAAGCTTACAGTAGTTGTTGCATTTGATGCCAGGTTCCCACTCCAATTGTAAGTTGATGCTGAGTTACCATCTACAGCATATACAATGGCTACAGTGTTAAGTGTGCTAGTTCCAAAATTTCTGAGGGTTACTTGTGGAACAGCACTAGTTGCACAAACGGTACCATTGGGAGCAACAACACCGGTGATACCAGCGTCATTTTGAGCTGCTGACGCTAATGATTGGACGGCAGCATCGGCGTTGACTCGACCATAACCTAATTGGGTTGACCAAGTTCCGTTAGGTTGTCCACCTACATTAGAATTATAATTATATCCCCCCACTTTATCTGTTGTGCTTTCTAGTACAAAGCGAGCCTCTTCACCCGTCAGATTGCTGTTAACTGACAATATCAAGGCCATTACGCCCGCTGCATTAGGGCAGGCAGATGAAGTGCCGTTGAAGCTGGGCGTGTAATCCCCATTGGAGTAGCCATTTGGTCCAGAAATATCGGTAGCAAATATTTTTACTCCCGGGGCAGCAACATCTGCTCCGTTGCCAAAATTCGAACCCCACCAACCTTCACCATCGCAGGAACTTGGGCTCTTGCGCTCATCACACATACTCATGGCAATTACGGAAATAGTAGGCTCGTAGGTTGCTGGATAACTATTTGCGCCATTGTCGTTACCTGCAGCAAAAAGCACCGGAGATCCCAATCCACCTCGACCATTGTTAACCGCATTGTCAATCGCACCGTTAATTGCGGAAGAAGGGCTGCCACCTCCCCATGAATTGCTAAGGATATCGGCATTTCCCGTTTGCCAAGACCAATTGATGGCATTGGAAATCCAAGTATTGTTAGTGATCCATAACGTTCCACTACTGTAAGCAATTCGAACGGGTACAATCCGACAGTTATAAGCTACCCCAGCTCCACCAAGGTTGTTATTCCCTACGGCAGCAACAATACCTGCGCATGCTGTCCCGTGCGCGTCATCTCCTGTTGGCGCTCCGCCGCTATTAAGTCCGGTAGCATCGAAACCAGGATCTAGATTGGCCAATAAGTCTGGATGTGCAAGATCCACCCCTTCGTCGATTATAGCAACTCGAACATTGGACGAGCCGGTAGTTGTTCCCCAGGCACTAAATACACTCATGTCCGAACCAGGTAATCCTCCATATTGACTCGTATTGACACCATCATTGTCAAGGGACCATTGATCACTTACACTTGGATCAGTAGTATTGAGGCGGTTTATAATACGTAGGAAGTCAGGTTCTGCAAAAGCATACTGTCCTGTCTCATGAAGTTGGTTAGCAAACTCAAGTGCATTCTGATCACCATTTACAATAACTTCGATCAGCAAAGGCTCAAACTCATTACGTGAAAAACCAGCTACACCTGGAGTTCGTTTAAGCTTGCTCTGGAACCTTGTGTATTGCTGTTCCGAATGTAGTTTGACCAATACTCGATCGAGAATACCATGAAGTGTCCCATCTTTATGTACCAAAAAATGGTTGGCATATTCTACTTCTGGCAGCGCCTCCATCTCTTCAAGAAGGGCATAAAGACTGCGTTCATCCGCCACATTACTAAGACTAATTAGACAAACATTTGGAGCAGGTAACTCCATTTCCGCCTCAAGGGTTTCTGTTTGAGCAAATTTGGCAAGTAACTGTTGCTTAGTGGAAAAATTAACGCTTGCTTTAAAGCGTACGATTATTTTTTCTGTCGAGACAGGCAAATAGGATTTGCCCTTCGGGCCGTAATAAAAGTTTTGTGTATTTACCCCTACGGTTAATAACAGCATGCAAATACATAAGAGAAATAAATTCCTCATCATTTTAGAATTTGAGATGAATAGATAGTGTTGGACATTTCCAAAGAATGGCCTGTAGAGCAACTTTGGAGCAGCAATAGGAGAGTTGATGTTTAAAAGATGTTATATAACTGGGGTGAGACTGGGTGAAAAGTTGGTAAAATGACCCATCAGCCAATTTTATATTTACAATTACCCGAATCGACAGTAAATATGATGGTGAATTAGCGGTTATGGCTAATTTATTCAGTCTACTTTAGGGTAACATTCGGCTGCTGTACGGGTAACATTAGGGTAACATTTTGTATATTAGTCTCTGGGTAAATAAAAATAAAATATTGATAATCAGGTATTTATGGTTAGATTGTCACTTTCATTGCTTTTATTGTTTATTGTTGTTGTTGCCTACTGTCAGGAAGGGCAAAAAACGAGTCAGCAACTACAAGAAGAGTTAGATAGTCTTGCCAGTGCGCCCTATTCAGCAGAGGTTTACCGTGCCCATCAAAGCCTAAATGTTCAGTCACAGCAAATTAACTTTAAGCAGGGCGAAGCCCAGGCTAGCCAATGGATGGGGAACTATGCAATAGAGTTAGGAGAGCTGGAAACTGCTCGTACTCATTACCAGAAGTTGGTTTCTATTTCTGAGGAATTGCAAGACTCAACGTTGCGAGCTAATGGTTTTTTCTCCTTAGCAGTGGTTAATTCAGAACTGCTGCAGTTAGAGGAAGCAGTTGAATTGTTTCAGCGGGCAGCCGAACTCTCCATACAAATCCGAGATACGTTTTTACAAGCTTCTGTTGTTAATGGCTTAGGTATTGCTCATGCCAAGGGAGAACAATACGAGCTTGCTGTAAAGTACCTGAAGGAGGCGCGAAATTTAATGGATGAGATTGATGTTGCAGGTGGGGTCCAAAATGCCAACTACAATATTGCGTATATCCATCTTCTTCAAGAACTCCCACTCGCAGCTCAACCATTTGCATTTGAATATCTCGCGTTCGCGAGAGAAAAAGGGGATTCTATCGATCTCGCTTCAGGCTATTCTCTTGTTGGAAAAACGTTGCATGCCTTAGGCCAATACGACAAGGCACTTATCTATTGTGATTCTGCACTACAGCTCAGTGAAGTAAATCAACTGAAAAACCTGAAATCAGAGGTGTTAGCAGAGATATCAGAAATCTATGAGAGCAAACAAGAATTCCAACTCGCCTTAAGATATCATAAGGAGTACAGCATAGCTGGTCAGGCGTATATTAATGAAGAAACTAAGAAAAATATAGCTGAACTGGATATAAAGTATGAGACGGAAAGAAACAAAAGGGAATTGTTATTGAAGGAAAAGGAGGTGTCTGAGGTAAGGCAAAAGGCTAAACTTAATCAGCAACGAATGCTAATGGTTGTTGGGGGGCTAATAGCATGTATCATAATCGGTTTTCTATATTTTTTAAAAGTAAGAAGTGAAACTCGAGAGAAAACAGCTAATGAACTTCTTATTCGAGCACAGCTAGAGTATCAGGACTTGAAAAATGCCCAGCTAAAAACAGAACTGGACAATAAAAAATCTGACCTTACTAATCTTGCACTAGATATCAGCCGTAAGAACGATTTTTCGAACCAGCTTATCGAGCGCTTGGATCAAATAAAATCAGCTAAGTCATCAGACGTTAGAGGGCAACTTAAAAGCGTAACTTCCTTTGTGATTAATCATTTACAGATCAATGAAGATCTGGCGATTCTACAGGAAAATGTTGAGACTGTAAATAAAGAGTTTTACCAAAAATTAGAGCAAAATTTTGGTGAACTTACCGCTACAGACAAGCATTTGGCAGCCCTTATTCGCCTCAACTTATCCAATAAAGAAGTTGCTGTCATTCGTGGGATTTCTACGGCCTCCGCTAAGATGAGCCGACATAGGCTACGGAAAAAATTAGGTCTTGAACCACAGGAAGATATAACTAGATTCTTGCAGGATATTTAGAATCGATCGCAGTAGGTTCACAGCAATATGACAGAGAACTGATTTAAACTTTTGTGGTGCTGATGAGCCTGAGACCTTGTAGGTTCTGGCAAAGAGGCTTTCCGAGTGCATA
>JBCBWU010000304.1:0-6581 GCA_039816955.1 Bacteroidota bacterium | reverse complement strand
GTCAAGGCTGCTTCCGCCTCAGTATCTTCATCCGCAAGACGTACACGGAGTTCAAACGGGCGAACACGTATGCCACTGTACTGACCTAAGGCATTCAGGCTAGTTCCCGCAGCATCACCGCCAAACTGGAGGCGGATTTCATCGGCATCCGAACGGATTCCAATAATATCATCTACGATCACTTCCAAAGTGCCGATTTTACCATGACCATTGGCAACTAGACCGCTAGTCCGGGTGTAACCTGCCTCGAACAGACCTTCCATATTATTGTGATCCATATAGAGAACCGGCGAATCGTAAGCAAGGTAGTTATCGTCATCCCAGTTAATACGGATGCTACTTTCATCAATAGCATCAACATTATAAGCGAACGGAAAAACAAACCCGTAGATATCCTCTGCTGGAGCATTTGGTGTTCCTAAGGAAATCGTGAATTCGACTAAATCGCCTGGGTTCACGAAAAGTGGTCCTTCTAGAATGAATTCATACGGTGCATAAGGCATTACTGCCGGCACCATATTATGCGTCTTATTGTAATGTTGATTGATAGCCAGCGTATCAAGCGCCGTCACAATGCTATTTCCATCAGCATCAATATGCTTGATGTCGAGTGTCTCACTGCCCAGGAAGAGACTTCCCCAGTCGTCGGCATACTGTCCGTACCAGACATCCATGGTAGCACCGATCCGTTCTTGTCCAATATCACCCATGTTCCGACCAATCGGTAAAAGGTCAGTCATGTTCACAATACCGTCAGCATTGGTATCACCAGCCCATACGCAGTCGCCTACGCAAACCGGCTCGCCATTGTCGCCGATATCAAGAATCGTCATCCAAATCTTAACCTGCTTAGAAACTAAGCAATCACCCGTAGCTGGGTCTTCCAAACAGTAGGTGATTTCTAGCTCGTCCAAGCCAGTGGTTACATCCTCATTTGGGATATAGATTAGAATGTTGTTGCCTTGAATCGGCAATCCATTGATGACTGTATCTACCACACCTTCTAAGAAGATCGTCTCACCTAGTTCACCTGGTGCAGTAACTTCGAAGTTGAAGGTAGAAACCGGAACGTTGTAGCCAATAATAATTGGTGTGTTCTTAGGCGTAGCCATATCAAAGGTAGTCCGATCAGGAGCAAAGTTGCTCACAAAGATGGTCACCGTAGCAATTTCCGGCGCAGTGCCCGAGCCACAAACATTAGCGCTGTAGCTAAACTGATCTACGCCAATGAAACCGGGATCTGGTTGATAGGTAAAAGTACCATCATTCGCTTCAATAATTTGCCCATGCTCAGGATCTACAACCACATTGATGGTACAACCGGTAAGCGGCTGATCATTTTCCTGCACATCAATTTCAACGGGAGAGTTAGTAGTAGTGAAAGCTCGATCATCAAAGGCAAAAACATTGGTTGCTAGATCAAGCACTTCAATGTCAAAAATCACCTCGTGATTGCCATCGGTAAAACGAATTTCGTCCGTTCCGATATAATCGGTTGAGGGTGTATACTCAGGTACATCTGCTCCTGGATCAAACACACCGTTGTCAGGTGCCTGAACTAGCGTGTAATCCTCAGGAATGAGAATAAATTGTGTTTCGTTCTTTTTCGTAAATACCTTGACAACCTCATCTTCTGTGGAAGGGATCTCTTGCATCACCGTGATGCTCACTGTACCATCATCACAGTCCCCTACTCCATTGCAAAGTGCATAATTGAAGTGGGCAGTACCACGGAAGCCAGGTGCTGGTGTAAATTCGATTAGACCAGTAACTTGGTTGAAAGTTGCGGAGCCGTGATTAATAGCAGGAACAGCCTGAAGTAGCTTCACGCCATTACTACTAATATCATTTGCGAGCACATCTACGATGACGGGCTGACCGGTGTAAGTAACCGCATAGTCATGATAGGCATCAATGAGTGCGGGAGCAACAGTAACTGTGATATCAAGATAAGTGAATGAAGGAGCTGGATTGATTTCCCAGCGTACAATACGGAAGTTGTCTGTTCCGATGAAACCCTCGTTAGGGGTGTAAGTCAATTGGTAGTTGAAAGAAGAGGTAGATACCCACTCCACAGTACCGTTTTGCGGCTGCGAAGCACCAGGCATCGACGGAGAATTCGGCATTGACGTAAAACTGTACGTCACCTCCGTGTTTTGGTACGTCAGTAGGTCAACTGCCTGGCCCCAGCCTATCAAGGGGACTAGCAGCATCGCCAGCACGACGAGTGTTATTTGTAAGGCTTTATTCATGGATCGTGGATTATAACATCATTGCTAGGGCACAATATACGATAATTCTCATGCTTTGCACAATAAAATTTGGGTACATGCAGCCAGTTGATTTTTAGCCTAAACCTTGAACTAAAATTCTTGTCTGTTTTGCTGAGATACCAGTATTTGTTTTTTTGTCAATTATGGGTTATTTTTGTGAAAGTATTGAACCCCTAAATTAGCTGTAAAAAACTGATAAATAGCATATTAATACAATATTTGTGAATAATACTATTGACAACACCAAACTAGCAGGAGTCTTAAAAACTTTCGATAAAGCAGATCGTTTAGCCGCCAAGCGCTTCTTGGGATCTTCTTATTTTAACAGCAGTCAAGAGTTGGTTTCATTGTTTCTGGAGATCCTAAAATTACAAGAAAAGAATAGGCCGTTAGACAAGGTAAAACTCTGGAAAAAAATTAGTGGCAATAAGACCTATTCTGACTTACGCTTCAGAAAATATTGCTCTGACTTATCCAAGTTAATGGAACGTTTCTTGGCTCAACAAGCCTTCGATGAAGACGAAGTACAGCAAAAGATATTTCTATTAAAACGTATTAATCAACAAGAACAAAAGGCTGAAAAACTGGCCAATAGCACTATCAATAGCGTAGCCAAATTTATGGAAAGCTACCCGTTTCGCGATAGCTCCTATTTCTTAAACCAGTTCCTGCTCCACAAGAATTTCTACGACTACCACGATTATGACACTAAACGCGGGGCACAGTCGAACTTAAATGAAATATCGGAGTACCTGGATCTCATGTACTTCAGTGAAAAGTTGAGGATTAGTAGCGAGGCTATACAGCGAAAGAACTTCAAGGTAGCCGACTACAATTCAGCATTCACAGAAGAGCTTGAACAGCATGTTATTCAGGCTCAATTATTGGAGCGATCACCGGCGGTCAGCCTTTATTATCAGAGTCATAAAATGTGGACAGATGTCGACAATGAGGAACATTATTTTAAGCTCAAATCCCTCATTCAAAGCAGTGCTATTCTCTTTCCTCCCAAGAAGGCTATTAATGATTTTTATACCACTGCACAGAACTACTGCGTAAAGAAAATCAACTCAGGCGAACGCCAGTTCTTGAATGAGCTTTTTGAGCTATTCAAAATGCAAATTGACCAGAAGTTACTCCTGACTGATGGCAAGCTCAATCCTTGGTACTTCAGAAACATTATTGTGGTAGCATTGCGTTTAGGAGAATATGACTGGGTAGAGGACTTCATTAATCGTTTCAAAACCGAACTCCCAGATTCTCACAAGGAAAACGCTGTGACCTATAACATGGCGCAACTCTATTTCTACCAAAAGCAATACGACAAGGTACTTGAACAGCTACGCTTCGTAGAATACGATGATATGTCCTATAACCTTAACTCTAAGGTTATGCTGATGCTCACCTATTATGAGCTTGATGAATTTGATTTACTTGATTCCCACCTAGATAGTTTCGAGGTATTTTTAAAGCGGAGAAAAGACTTTACTGCCGATCGAAAGCAAATCTATATTTGGTTGATCAAGTATACACGTCGTCTGACAAGAATTATTCCGGGCGACAAGAAGGCGTTACAAAAACTTAAGGAGGATATACAATCTACCAAAGGCGTTGTAAATGCCAATTGGCTTCTACAGAAGATTGAGGAGATGGAATAGCGACTAGCCTTCTTTGAGTGGAGTCGCTAAAAATAGATCAGGTAGAAAAAACTCAAACACCAAGCTAGAATAGTCAATTGCAACACCCGGTCCCGCCAAATCAGTTGTACCGGGGAACCGGAGGTTTCCGGGTTTAGGACTAAGAGCAGGTAACGAAGAATTCCCAAAAACACAAAGAAAGAAGTGAGGTAGATCTGATCGGTGCCCAAGCGCTCCATAGCTTGGGGAGAAAGAGAATAAATGATATAAGCCAGGAGCGTAATGGACAACATTATGGTAATGGCCAAGTCCAAGAATGGCAGGGTATAAACCGATATCCGGGGTTCATAGGCTTCATTTGTAGCGTTCATAGACAAATCGTGCCGTCGTTTGGCGAAAGCCAAGGCCGTAGCCAACAAAAACACAATCGTCACTAACCACTGAGAAACAAAAACCGCTATGACCACTCCCCCGGCTAAGATTCGCAAAACAAAACCTAAGCCAATAATCGACACGTCCACAATGGCGATGTATTTCAAAAACAGCGTATAGCCAAGGTTAAGCAATAGATACGCAGTAACATACGGCAGCGCAGCAGTTTGAGTAAACAAGAGACAGGCCGCTACCGCCAGTAGTACCACCAATACCCCAATGGCCTGGAGAGGCGTGTAGTAACCGCTGGCTATTGGGCGCGTGCGCTTGTGTAGATGCAGTCGATCACGCGGAGCATCCATCAGGTCATTGAAAATGTATACTACTGAGGCAAGCAGGCAGAAAATCAGAAAAAGCTGCCCCAGTACCATCAGGTTTTCCGCCGTTATTGCGCCTGCGAAAATAGCTGGCACCGCCACAAAACCATTCTTGATCCAGTGGCGCAGGCGTACTAATTCGACAAACTGTTGCAAGCGCTCTTTCATAGTTTCGAAGTACGGGAAGTTGTTGGAAAATCTTACGCTTTCCGCAATCTTTTTTCGGGTACCCGCCCGAAGTGCTACATTTGTCGGCATGCGTTCACTACCAAAATCGGTTTGGGTTCTATTCCTGCTCGTCATCCTCGTAGTGATCGCTAATGCCTGGATGTCGGATGACAGTTACATTACGCTCCGGACGGTTTATCATTTCACCGAAGGCTACGGTCTGCGCTGGAATATTAGCGAACGGGTACAGGTGTTTACCCACCCACTGTGGATGATGCTCCAGGTGCCCGTTTATGCAGTAGTCCAGCATGCCTATTTCACGGCAATCCCGTTGAATATTTTGCTGACAGCCGTCAGTCTGGTGTTTTTGATTCGCTATGCTAAGGGGCCGAACCAGATTTACTTCGCCCTTCTACTCTTACTTAGCTCTAAAGCATTTATCGATTATGCTACTTCCGGCTTGGAGAATGCCTTGTCTTATTTACTGTTCTTGCTGCTGGTGCACAAATCTGGTAAAGCAGCCAAGGAAGATCCAGATGAATTACTTCAAATTGTGTTCCTTAGCAGCCTGTTACTGCTGACACGCTTAGATTTTCTGTTACTGCTTGCTCCGGCTGTGGGTTGGCGGTTATACAGTGCAGGCGTGCTGCGGTGGTCCACAATTAAGGTGTTGCTTCTTGGGGGGCTTCCATTAGTAGCTTGGGAAGTCTTTGCACTAATCTACTACGGTTCTTTCTTCCCCAATACTTACTATGCCAAAGCGGAGACGGGACTTCCCAGCGCGGATCTTATTCAACAAGGCTATCGCTATTTTCAGGATAGCCTTCAGCAAGACTGGTTTACCCTACCAATTATTATTCTTGCCATTTTTTGGGGTTCGTTTCAAGCATCGGGCATTCGTCGGGCCTGGGCCTTAGGTCTTATTTTCTATTTGAGCTACATCTGCGGGGTAGGTGGAGATTTCATGAGTGGTCGGTTTTTTAGCGTTCCATTCTTGGTAGCCATACTCTTATTACAACACATTGAAATTAAGCATTCATACACCATCTATGCTTGCGGGCTGGTCTTAGCAATCAGTCTTTTTCAACCTTATCATCCCGTCCATATTCGACCTTCCTACTTCCAGGATCGTAAAGAACACGTCAAGGAGTTATATCCGCATGGGATCGTAGACGAAAAAGGCTTTGCCTGGGAACGCAGTGGTTTCCTTGATCTCCGGCCTTGGGACCACGTCTTTAATATAGAGCGGTTGTTGGCGGAAGTAGTAGCACAACAGAAAAACGATACCATCAATTCGTGGGAAATTCGTGTGGCAATCGGTATGCAAGGTTACGAAGCGGGCCCGGGGACACACATTGTTGACCAGTTGGCTCTCAGTGATCCGTTATTAGCAAGATTGCCTGCTGAACGCAGGCCCAATTGGCGGGTGGGGCATTACTTTCGGAAAATACCCGAAGGATACTTAAAAACCTTGCGTACTGGTCAAGATCATTTTGTTGATCGTGATTTGGCAGTGTACTATCAACACATTCACCGAATTACTACTACTCCGTTGTGGACTAAGGAACGCTGGCGATCCATCTACTTGTTGCAGTCCGGTCAGCTTGATCACCTGATTGACCGTTCCTACTACCAAACTCCTCCTGCTCTCGACTAATCGGACTGGATTAGGTGTGCTTTTTGATCTACCTCAACTCAATTGCTGGCTGGGTAATAATTGCTCTGCCAGAAACTTCTCTAAGGGCCAATCAAAC
>JBCBWU010000303.1:0-6769 GCA_039816955.1 Bacteroidota bacterium | reverse complement strand
TTTTTTGCCCTTTCCACCAAACACAAAAATCTGCTTGCGCTCGTAGTGGATATCCATTCGGCGCAAGCGAGTGAGTTCGCCCAGGCGCAAGCCACTTGAGTAAATCAACATCAAAATGCAACGATGCTTTATGTTTGGTACCGCTAGAAATAAACGTGCGACTTCCCCTTGGCTCAGCACCGTAGGCAGTCGCTTCTCCTTGCGTCCCTGCAAACGGTCCCAATCACGTACTTGTCCTAAAACCGATTCATAATAGTACTTGTATGCACAGAGCGCTTGGTTCTGGGTGGCAGGACGCCAACCTTTAGTACCAATCCTATTCATGAAAAAGTCGAAAATCTGATTTTGCGTTAGCTGCGCCGGATCATACTCTTGGTAAAATAGAAACAGTAGTTGCAAATGCCCCGTATAGTTTTTGATCGTCCGCCAACTATAACGCCTCACCCGTAGTTGTTCTTCCACTTTGAGCAATGCGCCCTTTTGAGCTTCAGTTAGTGTGTCATGTGGATCAATTAGGTCTTCCCTACGTACACTAATAACGTATGCCGACAAAGCTAGTTCCGCCAATTGACGCCTGCTGTCTAAGGTATTAGGCACCGTCCAAAATTTAAACGGTGGATGCCAGCCCTTCCCCCTGACCTGCTTGATTTTATGGACTAGATCGTAGTCAAAAGGAAATTTTACCACCAAATGTACCGCTTTAAAGCCTTCTAGTAACTCATGATTACAAAACGGAAAGAAGTCCTTTAACCACTGCCTCGTACCCCTCCCATCCGGACAACGCCAGGCACCCTTCACTTGATCATAACGGATATAAGGAACAAGCCGAAGTCGTTCTATTAATAGCTTGGAATAGGTAGGAACTTCAATAAAGAGGAAGTTATTTTCAGAAGAGATATCTAGCTCGTACAACATAAATTAGAGTTTTCAACACAAATCTAACAATTCGTATATTTAACTCCATAAAACAAACATATACTTACGTATACAAACGCTTACAAATACCTAATCGCCCGCGCTCTCCGGTATTCCCAGGCCAGGTATCCAAATACTAGCGTGTATTCCAGAAGTACAATCCACAGGTTCTCAAAGTACTCAGCGTAGCTGTAGTTAATGTAGGTGAGTACAATCAAGCCCGACCACAAAACCGGCCAACGGTAATCGGTAAACAGACAAAGCACCAATGGCAAGGCCGTATACCAAGGGTGCACCGTAGTAGCACAAAAAAGGTAAATACTTATCGCTACCAACCAACGGCCCGGGAGCCGGCCCCAATCTTCTCTAATACGCTCAAATGCACTAAAGCTTACAATGGATAAGAAGACAACAGCAGCTAAAGAAGGTCCAATAAATCGAATGAGATTAAAGCCACTAAATTGGTAGCCCAGCCAACGGATAAAGTAGTAGATCGATCCGTTAAACTCGAAGCGACGGAAATAGAGGTTCACACTGCTACCGAAGTTATCAAAGAAGGTTTGACTATATAGCGGCAGCCAGGACAACAATAACACTCCCCCTACTATTGTGAAATAACCAACACTGCGCCACCAGCCCAGTCGTCGGATTAGGAAAGGAAAAAACAACAAGGGCAGAAGTTTGCTAGATACCGCCATCGCCATGGCAACTGCGGATGCCGCTAACCACCAATTATTCGCATTATCCTTCCATTGCAATAAAGTCCATAAGCCCAAAAGCAAGAAGAATATCATCGCGCCTTCGAAATGGAGATTCCCAACCACTTCTACAATAATGAGCGGATTTAAAGCATACCACAATACACGCTCTTTCGGTAGCGACCAGTACTGTAATAATCGAACAAGCAAGAGCATCGTGCCCAGTTCAACCAAACACAAAAAAAGCTGCATCACCACCGCACTACCCGTTACACTTTCAGGAAACAGCCAAACCGAAAAGGCAAATAGCGCCTGTGCCACCGGCGGGTATATAGTATAATAGTCCGGAGAATTGAGATCGTTAAAAAGTGCTGCAGTCATGCCCGGGAGCGGGGCACCAGTCTCCATGTACCAACGTGGCAAATGATCAAACGGATTCCCTCCAGCTAACCATATTCGCCCGTCCCAAACAAAACGGTAAATATCATCAGAGAGCGATGGAAAGGCTCCCACTAAACTCAGGCGCAGAAGTACCGCTACTATCAACCAAAATCGGAGATCGGCTAGCCTGGCAGTCTGTGCTTGCCAGACGTACACCAAAAAGGCCATCCCAAATGCCGGTAGAATTCGACTAAAGCTCGATTGCTCTACACCATAACCTAAGAACAGGCCTGCTGCTAGCAGCAGGCCTGCCCCTAGTAAACGAATCATCCATCCTTGCTTCTGCTCCAATGTTATGTGCTAAGCGGTGATGAAAATCAATTGTCGTTTAGGATATCTTCAAGTGGCGAATAGAGTACGCAAAGATGGTACCATAACCCATGGCCAACAAGCCGTGGAACGCAATGAAGGTTGTATTCTGCACGTAGAATGCACCCACCACAGCAGCCAGAAAGTACAGTGCCAATAAGCCTTCACCAATGGTAGTCCAGGTAAGCTTCTCCGTTAGGTAATTCTGCTTTTTGAAACTATCGGTGATCGATTTGATATTAAACTTAGGCGTACGTACAAAAGGCGATTTCTTACCGCGGTACCCCTCTATCACGGCTACGCTGTTGTGCAAGGACAAGCCCATTGACAAAGCCAAGAACAAGGGAAACAGTATAACGAACTTAAGCACCGCCTTACCAAAATCCTTCTCTTGATTCGCGGGACTTTGAATATTGGCTACGTAGTAAATGGCAATAATCGACAATAAGCCTACCAGGAAGTAAGCAAAGAAATTTTTGCTGAATCCTAGCTCAATCAAATCACTCAGGAAGAACAAAAGCGGTACGCTAAATAAGCCTGCCGCAAAGACAAATACGAATACAGAACTTGCCAATAGGTGGCTCGTTGCGTGTACTTTATGATTGAAACTTAAGTTCGAACGCCAAACCGTTGGCAACATCTTCTTGGCCGTTTCGGCTCCGCCCTTCATCCAACGGAATTGCTGCGACTTAAAGGAATTCATTTCCGCTGGCAACTCGGCAGGAGAACCTACATTCTCCAGGAAGCGAATGGTATATCCTTTCAGCTGAGCGCGGATACTCAAATCCAGGTCCTCTGTCAAAGTATCTGCTTCCCAACCGCCTGCATCTTCGATCGTTTTACGACGCCATACCCCGGCAGTACCGTTAAACTGCAGCATGTGTTCGCCGTTCATACGGCCTACCTGCTCTACGGTAAAGTGCACGTTTAGCTGCAGTGCCTGCAAACGAGTTAGCAAAGAGTAGTTCTGATTGATGTGCTCCCACCGCGTCTGCACCACACCTACTTTCTTGTCTTCAAAGAAAGGAAGCGTGCGCAGCAGGAAGTCTGGCTTTGGTACAAAGTCGGCGTCAAAAATAGCCATGAACTCGCCCTTAGCCACCTCCATTCCGTCGCGCAGTGCACCAGCCTTAAAGCCTTGGCGTACCTCGCGAGTCACTTGCTCAATATTGTACCCCTTGGCCTTGTACTCTGCCACCTTAGCTGCCACAATGTCCAGCGTTTCGTCCGTAGAGTCATCCAGGATGTGAATCTCGTAACGGTCCTTTGGGTAATCAAATTCGGCAACAGCGTCAATCAGACGCTCGATTACATACATTTCGTTGTAAATCGGCAATTGCACCGTTACAAAGGGGTAGCTCTCACTGTCGTCCTCAGCCAGTGCTATGGTTGTACCCGTTCCGGTAGTACCTTTCTCCGCAGCTGCTGCAACGGCTACTGGCATGGGCTGCTCCTGCTCATTCATGATCATCTCTGGCGTAGAGCGCCGCCCCCGCTTGTAAAAATAAAGCAGGTTGAACTGCATAACGCAGTAAATCGTGATGTACAAGAGGGCTACAGTGTAAAGGCCCAGTACTAAAAACGCAAGTGCTGTCATTTGAATCCTCTTTTATGCCAATGCTGTTGGCGCCACCAAAGTGTGCTACCTCAGCTTGAAAATGGTCCACAAAATTTTATATCCGGCCATTATGGTGCCGCGAATTGTACCAGATACTTTGGACACCCCCACCCGGCGGCGATAAGTAACTGGAATTTCCGTACAGTGTAGTTGTTGCTTGGCGGCCTTGACTTGCATTTCTACAGTCCAGCCGAAGTCGGGATCTTGCATATCCAGGTCCAATAGCTTCTTCCACTTAATCGCACGAAAGGGACCTAAATCGGTAAAGTGATAGTTGTAGAACAGACGGATTAAATTGGTGGCTAACCAATTACCAAAAATTTGCTGGGGCTGCATGGCTCCGTTTTCCATCTCACCCGCTGCACGTGAACCAATGACTAGGTCCATTTGCTCGTCTAAAATCGGAGCGACCAACAAAGGTAACTCTTCTGGATGATCAGAATAGTCTCCGTCCAGAAAAACTACAATATCCGGCTGCTCTTCCGGCGCTTTTGCCTTAATGTGTGCTATTCCTGCTAAACACGCACTTCCGTAGCCTGGTCGTGGTTGGTCTACCACGGTCGCTCCTCCTTCACGCGCTACTGCTGCAGTACGGTCCGTACTCGCATTATTACAAACGATTA
This sequence comes from Bacteroidota bacterium, assembly GCA_039816955.1. GTDB lineage: Bacteria > Bacteroidota > Bacteroidia > Chitinophagales > Saprospiraceae > Lewinella. Next base: position 2,165 of record JBCBWU010000303.1, on the reverse strand, counting down.
CTTCACGTACCCATTCCTGTGGAATATCTGCGAGCACCAAGCCAATGGAAGTTTCCTCATTGTAAGCAGGTATAATGAGATCAATCAGCGGTTTTTCCAAATGTTGATGCGTTGTCTATTAAGCGATTATAGTCGAATTTCGAAACACGCTCCAAGGGAGAATGATGCGGCAAAGGTACAGTAAAAGCACCTAATGTGGATGTCCCCACTAATACAATAATCATGCTGTTCCGATGCCTAAGCGTATTTTTTGCGCTCCACTGTAACAATAAGCCATTCTCTGCGTACATAAACACAAATAAGGTAAAGGCACTTTACCAAGGCACAGAAGAATAATAATGAGTGATTCCATATAAGTCTCCCGAGGGAGGCTCACGTGGTGTCTGCTAACTTTTTTACTAAATCCCAGTTAGCGACATCCGAGATGTATTTATTACTGGCGGAAAATTTTTCACTCATGGGAACTGCTTACTCAGCACTTAAAGACGGACAATTAAACCTTGCACTGGAGCGCCTAGAAATGCTCCTGGATCCTGAAAATCAAGAGCTTCTCCAAGGCTTGGATCCTCGCAAATCGGCTCACCTTCCGGAGCTTAGCCGATCATTTTCCAAATCTCCTCACCAACTCAAGAAGAAGTTAGATAAGCTCAAGGCCGCTGGCTTTGTGTACAGTTCTAAGCGTTTTCCTAAAGGATATTCGCTCAACCAACTGAAGTGTGTGAAGGTAAAACTACAAGCCGGGCTGGTCATTAAGGCGCTTTAAGATTCACCCGCCCAAGCAGCCGTCCAGGCATACAATGCTATGCCCAAAGCGGTAGCCACATTTAAACTTGATCCTCTACCGTACATAGAAATGTGTACACACTGATCTAACACCGCCAAGACGCCCTCTCCTATTCCCCTATTTTCTGCCCCTAACACCATTACAGTGGGTTGCTCTAAGCCTTGTTGGCAATACTTATCTAATGCTACGCTAGCGGAGGTAATCTCCACCCCCAATAAGCAGTAGCCTTCCTCTCGTGCACGTAACAGCTCCGATTCTAGATCTGGTTGATGCACAAAAGGCACCCACTGCTCAGTACTCCGGGCCGTCTTCTTAATCTTCCGATTAGGCGGCACCGGCGTCGTCCCTCCTAACCATACTGCTTGTAAACCAAAGGCATCCGCCAAACGGAACGCCATGCCCACATTCAGCGGGTCATGCCAGTTATCACAAGCAAGAATCAATGGAAACTTTCGTTGCTCCCAGGTAGTCTCGAAATGGGTAAGTTGTTGTTCGGGGGTCAAGTACTTATCCGTTGTTTGGTGTGATAAATCTGGGTGTCGGTGAAGTTAGCTCACTTCGTTCGCGGTTGAAGTTCACTAGCGTTCACGGTGGAAGCTCGCAAGGCTCGCGGGGAAAGCTCACTTCGTTCGCGGTTGAAGTTCACTAGCGTTCACGGTAGAAGCTCGCAAGGCTCGCGGGATAGCTCCCTATCGGTCGCGGGTTAAGCTCACTTCGTTCGCGGCTGTTGCTCGCAAAGCTCGCGGGTTAAGTTCGCTTTCGCTCACGGGGGTAGCTTACTCTGTTCGTAGAGAATCACTAGCGTTCACGTGTTAAGTTCGCAAAACTCGCGGGAACGTGGCAGCCGTACATCGAAGGTGCAGTTTTAGCATAAAAATCCAACAAAGCCTGCATTATCCACGAACGCCCATAAGCTATTTCCGCAAACCTTAGTAAGCAACTCCCGTGAGCGCAGCAAAATCAAACCGCGAACGCCAATGAGCTATTCCCGCGACCACATGGGAGCTTAAACCGCGAGCTTCGCGAGCCACCACCGCGAACGCCAGTGAGCTCCAACCATGAGCAAAGCGAACTCAACCCACGAACGTAGTGAGCTTTTCCCGCAACCAATAGGGCGCTATCCCGCGAGCTTCGCGAGCACCAACCGTGAACGCTAGTGAACTTTTCCCGCGAACGCCAGTGAGCTTCAACCGCGAGCTTCGCGAACCACCACCGCGAACGCCAGTGAGCTCCAACCGTGAGCAAAGCGAACTCAACACACGAACGTAGTGAGCTTTTCCCGCAACCGATAGGGCGCTATCTCGCGAGCTTTGCGAGCACCAACCGTGAACGCTAGTGAACTTTTCCCGCGAACGCCAGTGAGCTTCAACCGCGAGCGTCG
>JBCBWU010000302.1:0-6838 GCA_039816955.1 Bacteroidota bacterium | reverse complement strand
TTTGGAATTCAATAATCGGCCTAGATGAACATAAGGGAAGGTGAACAGCAAGTGAGGCTGGATGTACAGACATGGCCGGCAGGTGTTTATTTCATTCAGCTAAGGCTGGATGGCCAAAATTATACGCAGCGGCTTATCCACAACAAATTGTAAGATTACCTTAATTTTTCTGATTGAATTGGTGCCGGGCCATTCCCTTTAAGGGTCCGGTGCTTTCTCTCGGAAAAATAGACTGCGGATATGATCATTCCGCAGCACTAAGCTACAATTAGGGTTCATATATGATGAGCCAGGACTCCGGGGGGAGCTCTGGCTTTTTTTACATTAATTTAGCACAAGGATCGGGAATTTGCGTATTCTGCATTAGTACGACAAGCACAGATGAATCTACCCACTGGGAAAACACCAATTTCTTAGCGAAGGAGCTCATCAATTCAGAACAATTGGAAAGCGATCTAGAACTACTTTTCCAGTGCTTTTGCACAAGAATTTGCAGCACGTCCTAGCGAATTTCGTAAATAACTAATAACCAGAATATTACAAAAACATCCACCTACTTGTTTCTTCCACTTGCAACCTGAACACTAATCTTTGCAACGAGGGAGCTAAGGGTAAACTGCCTTCTGCCTACACCTTTGTGTCATTCAATTTGATCAATCAGAAATAATTAAAGAATGGCACCAGTTGCAAATGCTATGAGTACGCTCATTGCACCCCTAAAAACTACCGGCAAGGCCATTGGTTCATTTACACAATGCAGGCTTTTCTCTGTTTTGTTATTGCTGCTGTTTATTCGCACTAACTCCACTTATATCTATGCCAATCCGGCTGGGCACTTTCCTCCCTCAAGCTTAATCTGGACGGGCAGCATTGATACCGATTGGGCAACGGCTGGCAACTGGAGCACTGCTAATGTTCCTACTGCTAGTGATGATGTAAGAATTCCCAATACCAGCAACGCCCCGATCATTGACGGCCTCACTGCTGCGGCGGCCAAATCGGTTGTCGTAGAATTTAATGCTCAATTGACCATTTCCGCCTCCGGTAGCCTCACTATTGGTGGTGCAGAATTTATTGCTCTGGACTGTAACCTACCCCAGGCGAGCGTTTTGGAATTTGGAGCTTCTAACACCTTTACCGTTGCAACCACGTGGTACAAAGATCAAGCCCAAACAGAAACGGCTGGCAGCTATGATCAAATCAGTAATACGTTCAGTCCTACCGATGCCCCCACTGCTCCCAGCACCTTATACTTTACGATTTCTGGTGGGGGGTGTTCGCATGATGTTGCCATCAACTATTCTGCGCAAGCTGTTGATGATACTACTCCCGCTACCTGGATAGGGCTTAGCAGCTCGGATTGGACAGAGCCCTGCAACTGGTCTACTGGCTTGGTACCAGGAGACAATACACGAGTGGTCATAGCTGCGGGTGACAATAACTGTCAAATTCCTGCGGGGGAAAACGTTTCTGCCAACTCTGTAGCGATAGAAGTTGGGGCTAGTCTTACGGTTGATCTCACAGGTGCCCTTACGCTGGTTGGCGATACCATCTCAATCGAAAATTTTGGGACATTGACTAATAATGGTGAATTGGATATTGAGTCAGATGAGCTTGGGCTAAGCGTAGAAATTGGCGAATTTATTAACGGCCCAACAGGTACTATAGAAGCAGAAGAAAGGATCGCGGGCGTAAACGAGGACGGAGGCGTCTTCCAGAACAATGGCGACCTATTGGCAAGTAGCTATTTTAACGCTATTGCTGTTAGAATCGTGAATGGCCCCGCAACCAATGATGGCAGTATACTCATAAACAAAGCCGATGGTGATGCCATTGCTATAAGCACAAACGGCTCCTTAACCAATCGGGCTACCATCAACATTGGGCAAAGTGACGACGTAGAAGATGACATTGAGGATCATGGCATCGACAATAGGGGCGTGTTCTCCCCCGGTTTTTCTCCCGGCACCCTTTCGTTTACCAATGATCTGGATTTCTCGGAGAATTCGATACTGATTATCGAAGTACAGGGTACTACCAGTAATGCTTTCGATCAAATATTAGGCGGTGGGAATATCAACATCTCTGATGCCACCCTCAATGCCACTATCACCTATAGCCCCACCGATGGTGACCGTATCGTAATCCTTAACGCGAATACGATTAGCGGCACCTTCCAGGACATTAATCCAGCATTGCCAGCGGGTTGGTTTGTTGATTATACCGTAGCAGGAGAAGTAGCACTGGTATTCAATGCGGCGTTACCAGTAGAGCTCGTCTATTTTGCGGCGAGCAAAATAGCAGAAGTCGTCCTCCTCGAGTGGCAAACTGCATCAGAGTCCAATAATCGTGGATTTGATATGCTGCATTCAATAGATGGCCTAGACTGGCGAAATATCGGGTTCGTGGCGGGAAACGTAAACGCACAAGAAAGTAACTCCTATGCGTTCACCCATTCTAAGCCAGTAATTGGTGATAACTACTACCGCCTACGTCAGCTGGATTTTGATGGTCAATACTCCGACTCAGCCATCAGGACAGTGAAATTCGACGGTACAACGGCAGGCTTTGAGCTGCAGGTATACCCTAACCCTGCTGCAGATTTCGCCCAAATCCGCTTACCTGCCTCAGACCCACAAGGTCGATTGGCAGTGACTAACACCTCTGGTTACACCATCTACAGCACTGTGATTGTCGCAGAGCAAGAGCAAATTCAGCTTGACTTACAGGATTGGTCAGTGGGAACTTACCTGATCCACCTGCAACTGGGGCAGTCGACCACAACACTCAAACTCATTCGCACCAAGACTTAATTTTCTGATTGAATTGGTGCCGGACCATCCCTTTAACGGTCCGGTGCTTTCTCTCGGAAAAGCGCACACGGGAGTCTTTATTCCTGATGTGACATGATACTACAATTAGGGTTCATATATGATGAGTCAGCGCTCCGGGGGGAGCCTGACTCTTTTTATTTTGTGAAGCAGTAAAAATTAGTGATTGGTAGTTCTCAGAGAACTCGGCTAGACTAGCGGTTTAGGATCCGCTCCCAATCAATCTTCCGCTCCTGGTAAGCAGAGCTTTCCGTTATAGCTGTTGGCAAGTTCAGCAGATACGATCGCAAGCTTGGATACTCTTCCGCGAGGTAGCCGTCATTGGGGAGCTCTGCCACTTCCCTTAACAGGCGTTGGCTAGCGGGCCAGTCGCCTTCCATGAGGGACACGACGGCCTGCGTGGCGGTAGGCCAGTGGTACTGTTCGAGATACTCCTCAGCGACGGTGATCAGGGCAGGAGCCTCCTTCCAGCTTCCATCTAACAATAAAACATGTGCATATTGAGCGCTAATGCGATTGAATTCTTCCATCTCCTCTTGCAGCTTATCGATTGGCATCATCTGCTCACTTTCTAGAATTAGCGCCGACTCAAAACGAAGCTTGCCGGCATTATAGGCAGCCCAGTAATTTCCATTGAGCAGCTCAGGCTCAATGGCAGTTGCGGGATCTTCCAATCGGTATAGTCCTTCATCATAGTTGCTCGCTGCTTCCCAATACTCTTTGTACAATCCAAACACACGTTCTACTTCGGGTAAACGATCTGGGGCAACGGGCTCCATTTCGCGCTGTATTTGCGCTAGAATTTCGTCAACATCGTACGGATATTCCTTACAAATCTCGTAGTAGAGATGATAAGCAGATTTTGTTTTCCCCAGCGCCAATTCGCAGTGCCCCTGTTGTAGAATGAGATAAAGAGGTACCTCGGCATTTGGATACTGCTTACGGGTATCTAGAATTTCTTCTCTTATTTCCCCAGCTTTGGAAGGGTCTAATTGCAAGCGTATGAACGAAGCTTCGGACAGCGCATCCATGTAAATCCACTGGTAATTCTCATCCGGTTCTAATTCTTGGTCCAGTAGTGAAGTAGCGATCTCTAAGTTGTGTTCAGCATAGCCCAAGGCCTTGGTCAATTTTCCTTTTTGAATGGCCACTTCCTGCAACTTGTAATTAATCGCACGAAGTCCAGCGGCAATTTCAATATCACTAGGATCGGCATCCCAACGGCTATCTAGGTAGGACGCGGCTTCATTCAGGAATTGTTGGTAGCGATTAGTTGATCCTTGATCAAAGCCGTCGTGCTGCAAATTAGCAGCGTAATAGCCCAAAATCAATGAATCACGGAAACTAGGTGCCAGTTCGTCAGGAATAGTATTGATAAAGGTAGGTTCCACCATCGGGGTCAGTGGATCTTGATCCCCTGTGGACAAGGCGATATAACGCTTCAACAGAGCCTTATCGTTCAGGCTCAAGTCACGCCGCTCCCAATTATTCATTTCCCGCACCAAAGCCTCTCTTCGGAGGGAGAAAAGACTCATAATAGCGGCCTGGCGCCTACCACGATGCCAATCCAGGAGTTCACGTAGCATTTGCATACGGAGCGACTGAGGCTCAATGGATTCAATACTTCCGATATGCTCCGAAGCCTTGTTGAGCTGCCGGTTTTGAATAGCGTAATAGGTTTGCTCAAACCAGATATTTACTAAGGAGCTGGTATCAACAGGATGAGACCGAAGCGACGGACTCCCTAGTTCCTGATGCAGGCTGGTAGCTTTCGCAAAATGACGGTCTGACGCCTCATCCGACTCTTCCAGCCAAACTTGACCTGCGAAATAAGCACTCCAATTTCGACGAATACGAGCTCCCTCACGCTGGTGTAGGCGTTCGAAATTTTGCTGTTCCTGAAAATTGATTCCATTCTCCAGTTCCCAATCGATAATCCGATCCACAAAGCCCGTGTTTTCGCCAGGAAACAGCTGGTCTAGATAACGGTCTTTTCCACTATTAGCAAAGTATTCGCCAATAGCGGAAGCATTTATTGGCCAGAGCATTATCCGACCATTATCATAAAAGACGTAGACGTAATTATCCAGGGGAGAAAAGCCCGCTGATACCCCCGATGGAACTTCCAGTTCGAGCACCTCTTCTTGCCCATCTACCGACCAGACAATGACATACGGATTAACACTGGTGAAGTACTTACCTTCCAACTCTTCTAAGACCGCCCCCATGGTGAGTAGATACTTGCCGTCAGAAGATACGACCATACTTTGGATGAGTTGCCGGCGGGCGGTCTGCAGCCGTCCACGAATTTCTCCAGTTTGTAGATTCCAAACTCGCGGAAATTCAAGTTCTCTACTGGTATATTCCCCTTTTCCTAGCGGCATGGGTTCCAATTCGTGCATTACTCCTCCAGCTACCGACCAGGCATGAAGGTTGGAATTTTCACCAAACGCAGTACGCAAACGGGCGTCTTGTCCGGGTGCCAATTTTAAGATCTGTGGTGGATTATTCGCTTGTTCATAGAGTACTTCGCTACCATCAGGCAACCATTCTCCACGCGGGGCACTTTCGCTCAAGCTACCTGGAACATAACCTAGCGGTTCATAGATCCGTATTCCTACTTCTTCGGTCTGGCGATCTAACTCATAAATCCCCTGCTGAGTGAATAGGTAAATCCAACGATCATTAAGTGGGTAAAAGGTGATAGCAGCACGATCATACTCTGCCGGACCACCGTCGAGCTGCTGCAGGTTTCCTGTTTCTACATCATGGACATAGACCCGGAAACTCCGGTCAAGCACTGCTAAATATCGACTATCCGCAGACCATGTCCAATCCACAAAAGCATCCGCATCAGGCATCCTTAGGTTAATCGTATCTCCCGCTGAAGCCGTGGATAGAAGAGCGATACTCCCTTGTTCCGGACTAACAGCCAGAAAACGCCCATTTGGAGAAAACAGGAGATGGGCAGGATCGCCCGCCTCAAATTCAAAAGATCTTACCACCTCTTTTTGCTGTACATCATGCAAGTCTGCTCGCTTGCCTCCGATATCCGTGTCGGTGGTTTGGATAATAGCCAGCCATCTTTCGTCTTGTGACCAGGCCAACTGATCAAACAAATAAGGCTGGGCCTTAAGCTCTGGGAGATAGAAGTAATCAGACAGGTTACCGGCCATGCCCAATATTGCATCGCTAATCACCACGGTGCGCACCGGTTTATTGTTGCCATTATAAGCAGGGCTAATGGTGTTACCCCACCCTAGATTAAGAGGGACTACAGCATAAGTATTATAGGTTAGTCCGCTACCCTTGGGGTGCCAATCTAAACCTGCAACTGCGTGCTCTACGGTAAGTGTAGTATCGTAACGAGCTGTTCCGCTGGCTTCCATATTCCACAGCGCTATTTGAGACTCTGTACTCCCTACAGCCAGGATGCCACCTCGACTTTGAGGCAGGTAAGTTATAGCCTGGTGAAAACCTTCAATCCGCTCCAGCGTTTGTATGATCTCCGCCTCTGAACCGCCGTTCCATTCCCAAAGGATGGTTTTCGAATCGTCCCCACCGGTAGCCAAGTAGGAGTCATCCAGCCAAACAACATCACGGACCCAGTCTTCATGACCGTTCAGTATTGCCGCAGTTACATTGTTCGCCACGTCAAAAATGACGGTAGTGCGGTCATCGTTGGCAGTGGCTAAATATCGACCATTAGGTGACCAACTCAGTGATCTAAAATAGTCACCATGTAAAGTAGTTTCTAAAATGAGGCTCAGCTGGCTATCGAAAATCTTGAGTACACCAAAGTCATTGCCTACCGCCAGGTACTGCCCATTTGGAGACCAGGCCAGGGCTCGACTAGTCGCTTCAAGCTCCACTTGTTGGGCTACAGACGCAGAGGGTACATCCCAAATAATGAGGCGATTATCAGAGCCTACTGTCGCCAAAAAGTTGGTCTGTGGCAGCTCCGCACTTTGCCCGGGATGCCAGCTTAGGTCCATAACACTAGCTCC
>JBCBWU010000301.1:0-6888 GCA_039816955.1 Bacteroidota bacterium | reverse complement strand
GCTAGCGGCCGTACATTGACCGTACTACGCGGCGATTACGCAGCAGGTTACAACACGATCAATCTACAGAAGAGCCAGATTCAAGGTGCAAGTGGTGTACTGAGCTACACCATCAGTACTGATGAGTTTACGGCTACGAAGAAGATGGTAGTGCTGAAGTAACGAATAATCTGTGGTAGAATCCAGCTTGCTGGATTTCTACTACGGCATTCATAAGATTAGAAGCCCGGGTGGAGTTAATCCACTCGGGCTTCTTCTTGTTGGTGATCGATGTTCTTTTGAATATTATCAGTGTGAGGCCTCAAACTTCATCACCATACAAGAGAGCTGTTGTAAAGCCTTAGTTGATTGGTAAGCTTTGAGCAGTCGCTGCAGTAATTTAGCAAGCAGTCCAGCTACACCTTATACCTAAATCAGGAGTGGTTTACCAAAAGATGAAAACCTCCTTTTTCTCTCCTCCTTGCTTATCCAATGGAACAACGAGCGGGCGCGTTTGTGTGGATATAGATTTGAGTTCCAGTGGTAAAGTGCTCGTTTCAATTGGCTGTACAACTCGATTGCGAGCTCGCTGTACGCTTTCCATATTTGTTGAAGGCTTGGCCTGCAGGTCTACCAATTCAATACTGTGCCCTTCTGGTTCCAGTTCTGTAGACTGAATAATCAAATCTGTGGAGCTTTCCGTACTGCTATTGGGGTAGATACTCGTCTTTTCCAGGTGTTGAACGTCCTCCGTTGCTTTGGCTGCGTACAACTGCCAAAGCAGAATTGTCGAACTGAATAACAAAAGCATACCCAGGAGTAGCCAAAACGTTCTCATGGGAGCTGCTTTAGGAATATCGTCTTCTGTATTATCACTGGTAGAGTCAGCAATCGTTTGATCAGCTAATTGGTCGGAAAGTTGCTGCCAATGTTTGGGGTTGTATTGTATTTCGAGCAACTCAGACTGCTGCAGGAAATACTGATCAACCGGATGTGAGTTTTCGTGATGTTGATCTTTCATAATGCTGCGGTTTGTTGTAAGAGTTGCTTTAATTGTTTACGGGCACTGTGCAAATGCCATTTGGCGTTGGTTTCGGTGATATTCAGGAGTTTGGCAACTTCCTTATGTGGATACCCCTCAATGGCGAACAAATTAAATACGAGAGCAGTAGTTGGCGGTAGTTGCTGAAGTAAATGGAGGAAGTTTTGCTTTTCGATCATTTGTTCCGTGGCCGAAGAAACGGAGCTTGTTGTTGTCCTTGCCGAGGCCTTCCTTTGATTCCATGATTTTTGAGACCGCACAAAATCTATTGCTTCGCGCACCAGGATCTTCCGGATCCAGGAGCCAAATTGCTCCATCGTGCCGCGGAAAGTGTTGATTTTGGTAAAGACCTTAAAGAAGCATCGGTTAAGAATATCAGCAGCATCCTGTTCATTGGACGTGTAACGCATGGCTACCCGCATCAATGGTACATAATACTGCCGATATAGCGCTTCTTGTGCTTTAGCCTTCCCCTCACAACATTGGTCAAATAAGTCCTTTGGTACTTGCATGTCACTAGAAGATTAGCGTTCCCCTGATAGCGATGTTATTAAAATTGTCATTGAAGAGCCGTTCATCATTGCTTTGACTAAAATAGGTAGCTGTCGTGAGTTGATAACCAAAGTCTACCATAAAACCTGCCCATTTGAAAATATCCCAACGGAAACCAATAGAAGGGTTAAAATAGAAGGTGTTTCTGGTAGTGGCATCGCCATTAATGGGGGCGTAATAGAAATCTTTATTGAGCTGGAAGTAGTAGCCCATGGCTAAGGAAAGATAGCCCATCCTTCTCTTATTGGCGGATTGTCCATAGCGCCACTTGACATCAGCAGTAAGAGCTATATCTTGTTGCCTAATGAATGGTCGGGTATTAAGCTGAGCGATGTAGTGCACACCTGCTCCAATTAACCATTGGTTGTGAACTGGTTTACTGAGTGTGAGGCCAAAACCCGCCAAAGAATAATCGCCACCGCCAAGATAAGCGTGGATTTGCGTTAGCAACTTCTCCTGCTCAGAAAGAGTTGGTTTTCCTGTTTTACGTTGATCCTCAGTTATTTCAATCTGACCCATCTCTTTGGTGATCTTGTCAACATCTGAGTAATAGAACTGTAAGGTGTCTTGTTCTGGGAGTCGTAGGAGTTTTAGATGACTACCTGGTTTTTGCTCGATTATAATTCCCGTATGCGTTGTACCATCTTTAAGGTGAACCTTGTCCTGGTTGGTCGACTGTGCGTTGGCAGAAAAACAGAGGCCTACGAGCAAGAGTAGAAGTAACATTAGGTGCTTCATGGTTTGTTGTTTTGTTGTTTTTGCCCATAAGACGGACGCTAACTCGGAAAGGTTAGTAGCGTGCGAAATTTTTTTTAAGATGTTGAGATATCCGAGCAATCTATCTCTTGCAGCTAGCAGAGAAGAGGTAAACTGTAAAGCCTACATTTCTCACTTCTAAGTTTGAGCAAAAGATAGGGTAGCAGCCCCAGGTGTACTTATAAGAGGTGGCCTGAAATGTTGATTTTGGAGACTGATCTCCGGGGAGGGATTTTACTAGTTAGAGGAGGAAGCAGGGGTATTTGTAAGAAAAGAGAGGAAGGTAGAAGTCCAAATTGGAGATATGCCCAAAAAAGCACTGCAAAAGATTATTGTTTCGAATAGCTGAAAATTAGGCGTTTATGCGTTAAAAAGCGTTAAGGGGCGAAAAAAAGTCGACCAATACTTGGTTCTTTGGAATGGATGCGCTTATATTTGGCACATCTCCACAGAGGAGTAGTTCGCTATTTTTTATAAATAAATCATTTCTATAGCTCGTAACTTCTACACTTAACGTTTAGCAACAATTTCGATTGTTGTAATCCCATTTTAAAGCTAAATCGTTACGTCATGCAAGTTACAGCATTAAACGACCAGCAACTTATTGCTTGTTATTTAGAAGGAAATGAGCGCGCCTTTGAAGAACTGCTCAACCGTCATCAGCAAAAAATCTATACTTCCATCTATCTTTTTGTTAAAGAGCAATCTTTAGCGGAAGATATTTTCCAGGAAGTTTTCATTAAGATCATCGACACACTCCGTAAGGGTAAGTACAACCACGAAGGTAAATTCCTACAGTGGGCCATGCGTATTGCTTACAATATGTGTGTGGATCATTTCCGTCGCAATAAGCGTCGTCCACAGCTTTCACCAACCGAGACTTTTGACATCTTTGATGTACTGAAATCTCATGACTTGAACGCTGAGCAGCACATCATCCGTAGCCAAACTCACCAGAAGGTGCGTACTTTGGTTGATCTGCTTCCTCCAGAGCAGCGTGAGGTAGTTATCCTACGCCACTATGCTGACATGAGCTTTAAGGAGATCGCTAAGCTCACCCGCGTAAGCATCAATACGGCACTGGGCCGGATGCGTTACGCGCTGATCAATATCCGCAAGATGGTAGAAGAAAAGGATATTGTTCTTCAATAGAAAACGCTGACGAACGATTCGTTATATCAGACCCCAAAAACAATCAATTGAAGCCCGAGGCGAGCAGTTTTATACTGCCTCGCCTCGGCCTGTTTTATAACACCAAGTAATTATTTTTTGTGTCATACTAGGATAGAAACTGTATTTTTGCGAAGTAATCAATACAACGTTTATGTTTATTATTCCTCCCTATATTCGATTTGCACTCATCGTACTTGGTATTGGTGGTGGTATAGCATTGTGGGCAAGTTTTGGTTTCTGGTACGGTTTCTTCTTTGTGCTCGTAGGGGTGATACTACTTTTGGGATTGATCTTCCTGGGCACGGTTGGTCCTGCTTCACAAGCATTGCAAGATTCTGATTTTGATAAAGCAGAGCGGCTGTTGAACTTAACACCCAGTCCAAAGCTCCTGTACTCTACCAATAAGGCGTACTACTATATGCTTAAGGGCTCTATCGCTATTTCTCGTAAAGACATGAACGAGGGAGAGCGCTATCTAAAGATGGCCGAGGAGGTAGAAGTGCCTACGGATAATGAAAAAGCCATGCTGCAGATTCAATTGGCGCAAATTTCCTTAAGTAAAGGACGGATTAAGGAAGCTAAGATCCATTTCAAAAAAGCGAAAGGCCTGAAGATATCCGAAGGGCCGATCAAGGATCAATTCCGTCAATTGGAGATGGCTATGAATCAAAGTGGCCAGATGAAGGCTGCGATGCGGCAAGGACGTGGCGCACACGGAATGTCGGGTGGTAAGGGCAAACGTCGCCGACCAAAAATGCGCTAGTGTTCTGGCGAGATAATCTAGAGAAATAAGAGATGATCCAGTAGTCCCGTGAGGTGATTGTTGGATCATCTCGTTTATATTACTTGTGCAGACGAGCTGTGCGAATCAGAATTTGAAGGTCAAATCCTTTAATTGAGGAAGTTGCGCTTACTGGAAAACGTACACAACTATTTCGAATAGCTGCAGTTGTATATGCAAAAGCGATCATGAAAAGCCTACCGTACTTAGTCTCTATTTCTATGATCTTACTGCTTTCATTGCCAGCGTGTAATGAAAAAGAGTTGGTAGCGCCCATCAGTCTCAATAACTTTTTAGCGGATGTAATTGGCATTGACGGGGAGGAACAAATACTACTTTATAATGGCGACGATGTTGATTTAACTGTTTCGTCTCTCTCTTTAGACGACGATGAAATAGTTTTCAAAAATAATACTCCCACCCAAATACAATTAGGTGAAGCTTACGAAGCAGAATGGAGAAATAATACTTACCGCTTTTTTCGAACAGAATTGCCAATTCTAAAAATCCAAACCCGGGCATTGGTAGCGCTAAGTGAGGTTTATGAGTCTGCAGAATTCGCTTTAGTAGAAAACGGACAAATTACCCTCAACGGCAATTTGGGCATCAAACTTAGAGGTAATACTTCGCTTGGCTTCCCTAAAAAATCTTATCGCTTAGAGTTATGGGAAGATAGTGAAGGAGTAATTAATCGAGACGCTAACGTGCTGGGTATGCGTAGTGACGACGACTGGTTATTAGACGGCATGTGGAACGAGCCATTATCCATTAGAGACAAGAGCGCGATGGAAATGTGGTTAGCATATGGTCGTGTTCAAGACCTTGATGAAGCCGATATAGTGCTAGGTGCAGCCAGAGAATACTGTGAACTATTTATCAACGGATCGTATAAGGGGTTATACTACATCGGAGAACGCTTAGATCGTAAGCAGTTAAAATTAGAAAAATGCACGAATCCATCTGATGGTGGAGAGCTCTACAAAGCCAAAGCCTGGGATCAAGCTGTTATCGCCTTTTCCTTACCAGAATACGACAACAATAGTTTATTTTGGAGTGGTTATGAAGTGAAATATCCCCAGGAAGCAGGAAAGTATGACTGGCAAAAACTAAGTGACTTTATTACATTTTTCACAGATGACTTACCGGATAATTTCGAGGATATATATCCGCAAAAGGTAGACGTTGATAATATCATCGACTACTTCATTCAGATCAATATTATTGGTGCTTTTGATAATACAGGCAACAATGTTTACATCGCAAGAAAAAATCAATCCAGCCTCTACTATTTTGTTTCCTGGGACTATGACGCCACAGTGGGCTTAGGAATAAATGGCGCCACCTTGCCAATAGAATATAATTTTATGCAGCATGTGGTGACCAGGCGGTTACTTCTTAGCGCTACCTTTAGAGATCAGCTAAAAGCAAGATGGGAGGATCTAAGAAGTGATCTACTTTCTAATGAAAACATCCTTTCCTATTACCGTACCAACCACGCTATACTATTGAGAAATAAAGTGTACGAAAGAGAAGAAATGGTTACCCGCTTAGAAAAGTATTCACCTGGTGTAAGTGCCATGAGTTATTTAGAAGCAACACTCAGTGAAAGACTACAATATTTGGATGAAGCGATTGAAAATCTGTAACCCGCTTCCACGTTATCTCCTAACGTAAGTGGAGTTTTTTCGTCTGATCCTACTTCTGATTACTAATCGCCAGGAATTATTCTATCTCCACCCGAAAATCATCTACGTACATCACCACTTCGTGTGGGGTTGGATTGGCAGTGGCTCCGATCTGAATGCGCTCATAAGCAAGCGGTTCCTGCAATTCAAAGGAAATACCGTTCATCGCGGCCTCCGCTCTAAACTCATCGGCATTTGGCATATTCTTAGCTAGTGCGTTGATGACCTCTTGGCCGTTTATTGTCAGGACATTTTCACCGCTGTCATCCGGAGACAATTTCATTTGCCATTCCAGGTCCACCCATTCTCCTATTGGAAAGGCGACTTCCGTTTGTGCAATCGTACTACCAAGAATCTTTCCTCTTTCTATTGATAGGTAATTTTCTTCCTTCATCATGAGGCGGATCCCGGGGCATTGATTATCGGGAACTGTGGGATCCCAACAGGAGCAATATTCTAAATCGATCAATAGTAAGTCTTGAAGATCCTCTGAAGTTTCAATGAAGAACTTTGCCTGGATGCTAATATTGGCCCCTACAGGAGCAGAAAATCCGCCCTTTTCAATATCCGCCTTAGAGAGAATATCATCGGAGGGTTTAGCAATAATCTTCAAAGCATAGTCCTGCTCATTGACCGTGGTAGTGTTTAATTCAATTGTATTTTCACCATTATCCGGATCAACTAGCTGAATGTTAGTCCATCTGCTACCATCCAAAGGAAATAAGTCATTGAGGTCATTATTCACCGATTCAAATCCATCCTCAAAAAGGTAGGAAACCTCGGGTTCCACCACATCAATATCATCATCTTGTCCACAAGAAAAGATGGTAAGCAGGTTAAACACATCAAAATCACCTCTGCCCATGAGAGCAGTATTCTGTAACTTTAAGGCAGTATTCCAAACATGGCGTTTGTTCATT
>JBCBWU010000300.1:0-6931 GCA_039816955.1 Bacteroidota bacterium | reverse complement strand
CAGCTACCGGAAGTGAGATGGTCATCCTCTTGCTCACCCTCTTTATTGGTGGGCAAGAGGATGACCATCTCACTTCCGGTAGCTGCTTGTGCACCTCCGGCTACGCGTTGTAGTTCTAATCCAGCTAAAACCACTGCACAGGCACCTCCAAAGCCATTGAAGATGGACACCAGCTGAGGCATGGCTGTCATTTCTACCTTACGCGCGGCGCGCCAACCGATCAGGCCACCAACGGCGATGGCTCCTAAAATCCAGATTAAATTACCATTGCCCTGGGCGTTGGGCGTAAGTAAAGTAGCCAGTATGGCCAGACCCATACCAAAAGCTGCCTGGCGGTTGCCACGCCTAGCGGTGACGGGAGAACTTAGTCCTCGCAACCCCCACACAAAGGCCAGTGCGCCTATCAGATAGCTCAAATTGATTACTGCTCCTAACATGGCTATTTACTTTTGCTTTTTCTTGAACATTTCCAACATTCGGTCGGTCACCGCAAAGCCGCCAACCACGTTAATCGTCCCCAGGACAATCGCTAGGGAACCACCGACTAGCAGTAACCAGTCAGTAGGAGCTGCTTGTTTTACCAGCAGGATGCCACCAATGATTACCACGCCACTGATGGCGTTGGCACCAGACATGAGCGGGGTATGTAAAACCGTAGGTACCTTGGCGATGATCTCAAACCCCAGAATAATGGTGAAGAGCAAGAGATAGAGCATTATCAAATGCGTATCGAAGAAGGCTATTAGTTGGTCAATTACCATGAGTAGGAAATTTTACTCCTCTTCTGTGGAGCCAGTGTTGGTGATGAAGGTGTTGCTAACGATTTCGTTGCCGAGATCAATGGTCCACTCGCCCTCGATAACAAGCAGTTCCAGGAAGTTGAAGAGGTTGTTGCTGAAGAGCTCACTTGAATTTTGTGGCATATCCTTCGATAGATCGGAATAGCCCATGATGGTCACACCCTGGTGCACAATGGTTTTTTCGTCCTGGGTGAGCGCACAGTTCCCTCCAGTTGAAGCCGCTAAGTCAACAATCACAGCGCCGGGGCGCATCTGTTCTACCGTTGCAGCTTCTACCAAAATGGGTGCTTTTCTACCGCGTAGTTGAGCAGTAGTGATCACTACATCAGCTTGTTTGGCGTGTGCTTGAATGGTTGCCGCCTGACGGCGCTTGTATTCTTCGGTTTGTTCTACCGCATAACCTCCGGCTGCGGTATCATCCGTTGCCCCTTCTACTTCTACAAATCGGGCACCAAGGCTTTGTACCTCTTCCTTGGCGGCCGCTCTTACGTCAAAAGCTTCCACCATCGCACCCAAGCGTTTTGCGGTAGCAATGGCTTGTAGACCCGCTACTCCCGCACCTAACACTAGTACTTTCGCTGGCTTAATACTACCGGCAGCCGTAATCATCATGGGGAAGAAGCGAGGTAGCGCTCGGGATGCTGCCAACACTGCTTGATAGCCCGCTATGGAAGCCATGGAGGACAGTACATCCATGCGCTGGGCTAGGGTGGTACGAGGAATCATATCTAAACTGAAGGCGTGCAGACCATGCTCCTGCAGCTTTCCCGTTACCTCATGGTCGAAGTAGGGTTTGAATTGACTAACGAGCGTTTTACCCTGCGGGAGTTGCTCGAGTTCAGCGCGCTCGGGTGGGTAGATGCAAAGTAATACATCAGCTTGTTGGATCACCGCAGATCGGTCGGCTGTTTTTGCTCCAGCGTTGGTGTATAATTCGTCGGCAAAGCTTGCCTGCGCTCCTGCTCCGGCTTCCACAAGGATGGAGGCGCCTTTAGCAATCAATTTTTCTACGCTTTTGGGTACCAAGGACACGCGTTGGTCATTGTGTTCTTTAAGCACCCCGATTGTAACCGCCATGAGATGGGTATTTTCTAGATCATACTAAATGGTCAATCCTGCGAAAATGTTCTGTATAATAAGAAAAAAGGCAGAAACACCGGCGATTTGGTGCTTCAGTCCAGGGGCGAACGGCTACAAAATTGGTCTAAAATTGAAACTTACCACTGCCTAGTAAGCCTGAGTTATTCTTAGTAAGAAGATTGTTGGGTAGAAGGAAGGAAACTACTCTTGGTGCTTGTCGAAACCGGGTAAGCCCTTTATGTTTTGCGCCAGGAAATTACTAGGATAGTGTTCTACTCCCGGAAAACCTAAGCGAATATCCCGCCCTTCGTGCGGTAGGTAAGCGGTACCGAATAGATAGTCCCATACGGCAAGCGTTAGGGCAAAATTGACACCGTGGCGTCGCTCGTATGGCAGGTCATGTGCGTGGTGCCAGATGTGTAGCTCCGGACTATTGAAGATTCTGCGCATAAATGGGCCCAGTGCGAAAATCCCCAAGAGAATAAGCGCGCCGAATACCGCAATTTTGGTTCCAAGGGCAGCGCTAGTAAGCAAGTTTACATCGAGCCAGGAGTTTACGACAACCAAGCTAATGAGCAAGCCAATAATTCCTCCGGTAATGCGCCCATCCAATGTAATGTTGGCGTGATTGAAATGACCCCAGGCAAGCGTGAAAATATGAATCACGAAAAAGTCATGAAGCCCAATACCCAAGAGCGCTAGCGGTACGTACTCGATGGTGCGGTAGACTACATTTTCCATCCAGTGGTAACGCAGATGTGCCGCAAAACCCATTTGTTGAACGGAGTGGTGCACTTTATGAAACGTCCATAGCCACTCTACTCGATGTAGCAATCGGTGTACCCACCATTGCACAAAGTCTCGCACGATAAAGCCTACTAATAAAATAGACCAGTACGGCCAGTTGTTCATTGGGTTGTTGGCTTGCAAGTCGAAACCACCGCTAATGGCTTTGATACCATCGTTGAATAGCTCTACCACCACATTTGATGCTGCACTGTAAATGATGAGCGAGAAAAGGAAAAAGTTGAAGAACATGTAAAAGGCATCCAGGAAGAAATCCTTGCGGATAATAGCCTGCTTTTTACGCCAGGGGATAAGGACCTCGAAGACAAAGAATACCAACGAGACCAAGATGAGCATATAGAAATAGGAAGTCCACTTGGGATTGGTAATATCCCGCCAGAGGTAGCCAGCGTATCCGGTATAACCCTGTACAAATGCGTCCCAATACTTTTCCATCAACTGCGCTATTCGGTAAGTCTATAATGCGTCTCCACAAAAATAAAGGTTTGAAGATCTTTTTTTCTGTGATGTTGGTCACTTTGTATGAAGAACAGGGTAGAAAGATGTTTTGTCACCCTTTTTCATTGTAGCATAGTTTTATTTGCTATGCTGCAAATGTAGTAGCGCCCGATGCTTAGGTTCTGTGGCTTTGATCACATCCCATGGCGATTTTCGTCACCCTGCAAAGGCAAGAAAATCCATCTGGTACTAATAAGGCATGCCCATTTCCACTTCCGTGAAAGCTTCGTATACGTAGCTTTTCACCGGGGCTGCCATACAGCAAGTAGAGCCTAGATAGAAGACGGCCAGTTCGTCTAGCATCTTAATTGTTGAGCCTTCTTGGAGGTGTGCCGGGAGCTCAATGGTACCTACTGCTGGGCCACCTACAATTGAAAGATACCAGGTGCGTCCTTCTTTGTCTAGAATGTCCACGTTGACTCGTTCGTTACGAAAGGCTGGAACGGAAGGGTTCTCTTTGTATATCCACGGGCGCAGGACCACCAGCTCATCGGGAATATGCTGAATCCGAGTGATGGTACCATCAACCGGAGCGTGGATGCGATGGTAGTTTTTGTTGTGGAGAAAGACGTTGCTAAAGTGATAATCCTGCGGCAACTCACCAGACTCCAAACCAAAGATTTGTTCTACACTCCGTATATCCCCCTTGACATTAGAGGCTGGAATCTCACCCACCTGTCCAATGTGGCAGAGGGTGCCTTCGCAGGGCCAGGCCCAGGGAGATTGTGGAGTAGGAGGTTCAATGAACTCTCGGGTGAAAAAATCCTGAAAAGTCTCAAAAGCGGCTTTGCCTTGAGGCGGCTTAAATTGACTGAGGTAGTTCTTTTCGGGGTAATGCCACCAGCAGTAAGGAGCAATTAAAAGACGAGACCAGGGCTGGTCATAGACTTGTGCGTATCTGGCGGAGATGGCGCGTTGGCGGGCGGCGGGCATACTGCCCCAGGCGCGAATAGAAAGGTAATTCCAAAGTTTTGCCCACCAAGAACTGCGTTGCCAAACCGTAGACTTGGCTTGCTTTGAAGTGCTTACAACCGTTAATTCCATGTTCTTAACAAGAAAGATAGATCAGTCGGGAGATCATTCACCGATGAAGGATGATTAGTTAAGTTTTAGACTTGTCGATGAGGTGATACCCACCCACCACTAGATTGCTAGTGGAATCGACAATTTTCTGGTAGTTGAAATGAAAATGGAAAAACGTGTGCTAAGCAATTTAGAGAAAAAACTGCAGTCGGAACAGTCGCATGGCGACAACTCGTCGGATTTTAACAGCTTGTTCACAACTTCTTTACATCTAAATCTAGCTTAAAATCAGGCACTAGTCATCCTTGCTTTAACTAGGCTTTTGGCTTTAGCTTATGCCTGGTAGGGTTGGGACGAAACATATAGAATAGGCCGATCAGGACAAACGGAATGCTCAATAATTGACCGGTGCTAAGTACGTTGCCAAAGGCCGTTTCAAAGCCGCCCTGACTGGCTTTAAAGTACTCGATGTAGAAGCGGGCACCAAATACTAACACGAAAAAGAGCCCCAGCATGTAGCCCGGTTTTTCTTTGCGGTCGGTATTCCAGTACACGTAATAGAGGATACCGAAGCTGATGATATAGGCGATGGCCTCAAACAACTGAGCGGGATAACGTGGAGTGTTACTGACTCGAGTGAAAATGAACGCCCAAGCGCTATCACTATCTGCGGGTTTTCCTAGAATTTCGGAGTTCATCAAATTCCCCAGTCGAATGAAACAACCCGCTAGGGCCGTAGGTACGGCTACCTTATCCAATATCCACAGGATTGACTTTTTGGAAACCTGGCGGGAGAATATCCAAAGGGCGATTACAATACCCATAGCGCCACCGTGGCTAGCCAGGCCGCCTTTCCATACCTGTGGTATTTCGCTAAGATGCTGGCTATAATAATCCCAGTCGTAGAAAAATACGTGACCTAGGCGTGAGCCAATCACCGTGCCCACCACCATGTACATAAAGCACTTGTCGAGCCACTCTTCGGGGGCTTTTTCGGCTAGGAACATCCGCCGTACGATGAACAAGCCCAGTAAAAAACCAAGCGCGAATAACAGGCCATACCAGCGTAAACTTAGCGGACCTATCTGTACAATTTCGGGAGAAACGTTCCATTCAATGGCTAGAAGAAGCACGAGCAACGGGCTTTGATTAGGTCCAAAGGTCGGAAAAAATCTTCGACATTTTTTACCTTTAGTTTCCATCAAACCTGCCTGCTCGCCAACTCGCTTGGCAGGCAGGAATTGAATTCCCTCCATTGGTTCCGGCTCTTGGTTTGAATAAATTTCTTATCAGTCATTTATGTCTTCACCAAAAGCCCGAAGTCGGGAATTAATTATTCGACTCTTACCTTTAAACATGATCAATCGACGCCAACTCCTACAACGTGGCTTGCTTACTGCTGGGGCTTTAAGTCTGGGCGAAGCGATCAAAGCCACCGAACTACTTTCTGCTCCTTTTAACGACCAAAACTTCCGCCATTCTGCTTGCCGGTGGTGCTATCAGGATATTCCACTGGAAGCCCTTGCCGAACGGGGAAAAGATGTGGGCTTGCAGTCGATAGAGCTACTGAAACCGGATGAGTGGCCCATTGTACAGGCCAAAGGTCTAGGTTGCGCTGTAGCTACCGATCAGTTTGCCAGTATCACTGATGGCTTCAACAACCGGAAAAACCACGCCGCCCTGCAGGCCGCTTACCCTGCACTCATTCGCGCGGCTGCCGATGCTGGTATATCCAATGTGATTTGTTTTAGTGGTAATCGGCGAGGTATCAAAGACCGTAAGGGACTGGATAATTGTGCCCGTGGGTTAGCACCGCTGGTGAAATTAGCGGAAGAAGCTGGCGTAACCTTGGTGATGGAGCTGCTCAACAGCCGAGTAGACCATGAGGATTACATGGCCGACCGAACGGAGTGGGGCGTAGCGCTGGTGGACAAGATTGGTTCTCCGAACTTCCGCCTCCTTTACGATATCTATCATATGCAAATTATGGAGGGTAATCTGATCCAGAACATTCGTGACTATCATTCTTACATTGCTCACTATCACACCGGTGGCGTGCCCGGGCGCAGGGAAATTAATGCGAACCAGGAGATCAATTATCCGGCAGTGGTGCAGGCGATTGCTGCTACGGGCTACGAAGGGTATATCGGGCAGGAGTTTATTCCTTCTTATGATGATAAGATCTCTGCTTTGGAAGAAGGGCTGCAGATTTGCTCGCTGTAACATTGACCTTGAAATACAAGTAGGAGTTTGAGAGTATTTTGCTATTTCTTATTCTGGATTTTATTGGGGTGTAGATCAGAAGACCAGTCGATTTACAGCCATGCCGATATTGAGGGATGGCATAAAATTGATCTTGGCAGATTTGAGTTATCCACTCCAAAGCGTTACGAATTTATTCCACGTCGAGGAATAGATTCTTTCGTAGGAGAAATTTCAGATGGCACTGTTCAAATTACATTCGACTACGGCTGCTATTCATCTCAAGGAACAAAAGATACAGTTGAAGCTTTAACAGAGAATGCTAGCCATATTAGTATTTCTGCCTATGCCACCTATCTGCTCGACTATCTAGATCATTCTGCTTACCAAGATGGTAACAGTATAAATCTGACCGAGTTGATGAAAGACATCCAAGATGTACAATTGCTAGAGTACTCGGACTCAGTAGAATTAAGTACCCCAATAGATGCCCTCTTTCAATACTACTACAGCTTTCAATT
>JBCBWU010000002.1:0-76233 GCA_039816955.1 Bacteroidota bacterium | reverse complement strand
CACGCCAACCACCGGTGGCAATGCCTAATATAAAGCGTTCATCCTGCTGCAAGTGCTGCCAACATTGGGCAGCCCCGGGTACCTCCCGAAATTCTTCTGGTTGCTCTACTCGTTTCTGCTGCAGTTGAGCGACATAATGATCTTCAAACCCCTGCCGCTCTTCTGCCGAAGCCTCCCGGCCAAAGTGCTGGGTAAAGACAGTACGAAAGATGACATGATCCGTAACGTGAGGATATTGACGCCAATCGATAGTTGGAAAGATATGCCCGAATACCGACTCGTAGCTGTTGGCAAAACAGCGGCTGTCAATAGCATTGGAAAATAAGAGCGTTCCGTCGATATCAAAGAGAAGGAGTGTTTTCACGAGCTATTTTTTGCGATAGTTGCGAAAGGTACTAATACAAGACGGAACAACAGATAGGCACGTTAAGCTGGTTTTTCCATAGGTTTTGCTTCCGTATCGATACCCTTAGCACAGAATGGTTGATCAGAAACAATTATATTTACCAGTCCTAAAATGGCCTGACCGTTGTTTAGTCCCTGCTTCATAAAGCATCTATCCGCAATTTTGTTTAGCCTGCTACTATTTGGCGGCGGCCAACTTTATGGTCAAAACCAAGCAGATAGCCTTCATAGGGAGCTCCTAAACAGTAGTGATTCAGGTACACGCTGGAAGGCTCTTTACCAACTGGGTAATTATCATTACGATACCGAACGCAATATTGATTCTGCTCTCCTTTACCTGCGGCAATCCATAGACTTGGCACGTGGAGAACAACTCGCCGAAGAGCTAGGAGGCAGCTACTGGAAGACGGCAATTATACACTTCGAAACGGCCCTCCCCAGCGATCAATTCATTCCCTTTCTCGATACCGCCATTGTCGTCAATCGCTCCTGTGATTGTACCAGGAATCTGATGGAAACCATCACTATGAAGGGCTTGGTTTATCAGGGAATGGGACAGCAAGATGCAGCCCTAGAGCAATTCAACGCTTGTATGAAGATTGCACAGGCCAATGGTAGTGCCAGGCAAATGGTCGCGTTATACAATTCCATGGCAGGCTCTTTTGACGAGTTCAATGATCCGGAAAAAGTCCTGGAGTACTATCTCAAAGGCCTGGCTATTGTAGATACGATGGATTGGCCACTGGGCCGGAGTGTGATCCTTAATAACGTTGCCGATGTCTACCTAACACAAGAGAAATTTGCTGAAGCCGAGTCTTACTTCGTGGAAGCCATCGAACTTAAGCGATCTATTGATAACACCACCAAATTATCAGTCAGCCTATGCCAGATCGCGCATTTATATATGCAAACAGATCGCTGGGAATTGGCCCGAGTGAGTGCAGCAGAGGGCTTACAACTGGCCCGAGAAACGAGTTATGCCAATGGGATCACTATTTGCCTGAGTTGCCTTGCCACGCTAGCCGGTGAACGGCGGGAATATTACCGACAGATTCAATATGCCAAAGAGGGTTTGACCATCCTCTCAGAAAAAGGTATGGCCATCAATGACTTGGGCCTAGGGTATTATGAATCTATTTACGAGGCGTTCCAGAACTTAAATATGTTTGATTCCGCCTTTTATTATTTGGAAAAACACCAGCAACTCTCTGACACGATTCAGGCCGTTCAAAAAACCGAAGCACTGCAAATCCAGGAGACCAACTTCAAATTGCAGGAAGCAGCGTATGACAACCAGCTATTACAAGAGCAACAAAAGCAAGCAGAGTTTAAACTTCAGCGGAGGCAAAATGCCATTATATTAGTTGGCTTGCTGGCTGGCTTGTTATTGGGCTGGGCACTATGGTGGAATCGCAAGAAGGAAAAGCTAAATCGCCAACTGGATCAGTTGGTGCAGGAAAAAACGGAGGCCTTGCAGAGCTCCGTCCAAGAGCTCGAAAAAGCGAACGAAGAGCTTACCTATTTCACCTACATTACCTCACATGACTTGCGCGAGCCCTTGCGTAACATCAGTGGTTTTGCCTCTCTGCTGGGGCGAAAACTGGAGATGCCGAGCGGTCCCATCAGAGATTTATTGGAGAGTATTAAAGACTCCACCAAACAGATGGATCATCTCATTCAGGACGTAATGCAATACTCCATGATTGCCAAAAAAGAATTGGTCTCAGAAAATTTTGCGTTGGGAGATGTCATCAAGATGGTCCGGCAGGATATGAAACTAATGCTGCTGAAAAAGAATGGTCATATTATCTACGATGATGAAATAAGTCTACACACCAGTAAAACGGCCTTGCAGCTTATTGTCAGTAATTTATGTAAAAATGCCATTCACTACAATGAGAGTTTAGCTGCTACCATTCAAATAATCGCTGAAAAAACGGAAGCGCATCTCTTGTTGCATTTTAAGGATAATGGCATCGGTATTGATCCAGAGTTTCAGGAACAGATTTTTGAAATGTTCAAAAGACTACACTCCAGAGCTGAGTACGATGGATCTGGCTTAGGCTTAGCCATTACCAAACGTGCCCTGGATCAAATAGGAGGAAATATCAGCGTACTTAGTGCTAAAGGTAAAGGTAGTACCTTCACGGTTCAACTACCGTTGGTCAGTATGGTCCAACAAGCCCAACCACTGGTACAATCCGTTTAAAGATATGTCACCAATCATCATTGTCATGGGCGTTTCTGGTTCAGGAAAGAGTACCATTGGTACCCAATTGAGCCAGAAATCCGGCATCCCTTTTTACGATGCAGACGACTATCATCCGCAGCGTAATGTCGATAAAATGGCTAGCGGACAAGCACTGACCGATATCGACCGCTGGCCCTGGCTACAACGCTTAGCCACCTTACTCGCAGCCGCAGAAAATGACCAAGGAGCGATTCTCGCTTGCTCAGCACTAAAGGATAGCTACCGCCAATTGCTAGAAGGGCCGCTAGCCTACCCACTAAAATGGATTTACCTGGACGGCAGCAAAGAACTAATCGCCAGACGAATGCAAGAGCGGACCGGTCATTTTATGCCGCCGGAACTGCTCGACTCTCAGTTTGCCACCCTAGAGATCCCAACTAGTGCTATCCATATCTCTATTGATCAAGCTGTAGACCAAATTGTCGATCAAATATTAATCACCCTCAACTAAAGTAATTTGAACTATCTAGACGCCACCCCAGAAGCCGGTAAGCGCTTTTTTCAAAGAGGTATTGAAGGTCCGGTTGTGATGCTTAATCTCTTGCGCTTTCGCAAATGGGCTGACTACAGTAAGCATCCCGACCTGGACCCCGGCGAACCCATCTCGGGCCAGGAGGCTTATAAATTGTATATGAATCATACCCTACCTTTGCTGACCAAAGCAGGAGGAAAACTGCTATTCTTTGGCAAGGGAGGACCATTTCTAATTGGGCCAGAGCAGGAATACTGGGATAGCGTTTTGCTGGTACAGCACGCAAGCAGCGCCAAGTTTTTATCTTTCGCAACTAACGCGGACTATTTAGCTATTGCCGGGCACCGGACGGCAGCACTGATTGACTCGCGTCTACTCCCAATCGAACAAAAGGGGTAGTAATCTCCTTCTTCTACCCCACCAATCTAGCATTATGACCTGGCCATTATTTGCGGGGATCTTCTTTAGTATAGCTCTACTTCTTTTCCTGGTACTACGGCTGAAGCTCAATGCCTTTCTTGCACTATTAGTCGCCAGTATTGGCTTCGGTTTTAGCGTAGGTTTACCCCTCCAGGAAATCCTGAGCAACATTACCTCTGGCATGGGTAATACGCTGGGCTTTGTAGCCACCATTGTGGGTCTGGGTGCTATCCTTGGAGGAGTGCTTGAGCACTCAGGTGGTAGCCAGGCGCTAGCGCAATACTTGCTGCAAAAGCTGGGTGAGCAAAGGGCTTCCTTGGCCTTTGTCCTTACTGGCTTTTTGGTAGCGATCCCCGTCTTTTTCGATGTAGCCTTTGTTTTATTGGTGCCGCTCGTTTACGCCTTAGGTCGGCGAACGGGGAAATCATTACTCTTTTTTGGCATACCGCTACTGGCAGGGCTGGCTACTACGCACGCTTTTATTCCACCAACACCTGGCCCCATTGCGGTAGCTGACATTCTGAAAGCTGAACTGGGCTGGGTCATTATGCTGGGGTTCGTAGTGGGCATTCCTACCGTAAGTGTAGCTGGTCTTTGGTGGGGTAAGCGAGTAGGTAAATTGTACCATTTAGAAGCTCCGCCTTTGGACGCAAATGCAGCCAAATCGGAACAGGAACTACCTCCGATCCGCTTGATTCTGATACTCATATTATTACCCATCCTTCTGATCCTGGTCAACACCCTTACTAATATGCTGGTCAAGGCAGAAGTGTGGGAGGCCAGCACCTGGACAGACGCGGCCCTTTTTGTGGGGCACCCCTACGTGGCACTTTTGCTGAGTTGTTTGCTGGCATTGTATTATCTGGGTACTAAACGCGGTTTAGACAGTAGTCAACTCCAATCATTAGCTACGAAAGCTCTTG
This sequence comes from Bacteroidota bacterium, assembly GCA_039816955.1. GTDB lineage: Bacteria > Bacteroidota > Bacteroidia > Chitinophagales > Saprospiraceae > Lewinella. Next base: position 71,762 of record JBCBWU010000002.1, on the reverse strand, counting down.
CTCCGGCAGGGGCTATCATACTCATTACGGGTGCTGGTGGTGTGTATAAGCAAATGCTAGTACAAAGTGGTGCGGGTGAAGCCTTGGCAGAAGTCTTTTTGCAGTTTCAGCTACTACCTCCGTTAATGGCGTTTACATTGGCTGCGCTCATTCGAATTCTCCAGGGATCCGCTACGGTAGCGATGATTACCGCGGCTGGGCTCTTGGCTCCAGCCTTACCGGAATTGGCCTTGACTGCACCACAAACAGCCCTACTGGTGCTGAGCATAGCGGCTGGGGCAAGCACGCTGTCACACGTAAACGATAGCGGTTTCTGGTTGGTAAAAGAATACCTTCTAATGGACGAATCCACTACCCTGCGGACATGGTCGATGATGACGGTTCTGTTGTCGTTGACGGCCCTGGTGATGGTTTTGCTGTTGTATCCGCTCGTTTAGCCTTTTCCCAAACTGCCGATTGGCGGCCCCGCCAAAAACGCCAGAACCCCAGATAGACGCTGTAGTTCATAATGAAGAAGTAGTACGGCGCAAAGAAGCCGGGAATGCCAATTGGGCGTGCCCGTAGCAGGTAGCCAGCTATTGCTGCAAGATAGAACAGGGCCTGTCCTCCTAAAGTCAAGCTGTAGACCCAGTGTACTCCATTTAGCACCAGGATCAAATTGGCGATAAGAACAATGAGTAAAAATAGCGGCGTCAAGGACCAACGTAAAACCCGGTGCCCAATGTATTGAATACTAAGTGTCCCATACTTAAAGGGATTTAACAAGGGCAATAAGCGGCTCATAGACTGCCAGCCTCCGGCACAAATCCGGACCTTTCGTTTCAATTCCTCTTTCACGTTAGCAGAAGCGTGCTCCTCCGCCACCGCCTCTGGTGCGTAGGTGACTCGGTAGCCATCTTTTGCGATGAGCAAGGTGTGCATAAAATCATCAAGGATAGTATCTCCTGGTACTTTATGGAACAGCGCTGTGCGTACAGCGTACAACTCACCTGCCGCCCCAACTACACTATACCACTCACTGTCTTTTCGCTTGAGGTAAGATTCGTAACGCCAGTATAAGCCCTCACCTCCGCTACTGGCATCTCCATTGGAAATGACTCGCTTCTCGCCGGCTACTGCTCCTACACTGGGGTCTTGAAAATCAGCCACCATACGGCGAATCGTATTAGCACTTAGGAAGGTATTAGCATCCGTCAGTACCGTAATCGGACTGGTGACGGTAGCCATAGCACGCTCAACCGCAGCGATCTTTCCTCTACGCTCGGGGCGGTGCATGACTTTAACCTGTGGAATATCCGCCAAAAGGCTAGGTGACTCATCGGATGAACCATCCGTAACGAAGAGAATTTCCAGTTTATCTTCTGGGTAATCCAACGCCAGACAATTGGCTACTTTCTGTGGCAGGATGGCAGCTTCGTTATAGGCTGCGATGAGAAGGGTCACTTGGGGTAGCTCACTATCCGGGCGTTGATCAGCAGGTATGCGCCTGGCTCCTTTTATTTTCACCATTAACCAACCCAATAGGCCGTAACCTAAATAGGTAAAGACGATAAGCGCTGAGCCCAACCAAAAGAGTAGTTTAAGTGCTATCATGGTGTTTTTATAAATTGTTCTGCGGGTATATCCCGTTCTCAGTGTAGTTCTCGGAGAACTGGTCTTTCCAACTTATTCATTTACAGCGGGATGAATCCCGCGGAACCAATGTGATGGCCACATAACTGCTTTAATCAACAGACCGCCGTTCCATCACCTTCGCGGGTACGCCACCCGCCAGCACACCAGCGGGAATATCTTTCGTCACCACCGAACCAGGAAGTAACTCTGCCCCCTCCCCCACCGTGACACCCCGAAGGATCAACGTATGAGCACCGATAACTACCCGATTGCCAATGATGATGGGGCCAGATTTTCCATCTACTAAGCGATCACCAACATCATGAAAATCGCTATCCATGAAATGGACAAAAGGCGCCAGCCGACAATGTTTACCAATGATAATTTGCTGCTGCGCAGCTATGATGCTACTGTTGATGACTGTTCCATCGCAAATTCTTAGTTCTGCCCGTGCGCCTACTGCCAGGCGGGTCGGTTGGTAGTCGGAAATCAGTTGTACATCATTCCCAATTACCAAATCACCTGCGGTAATCACTACGGGTCGACCCACAACCACCAAGCCTTTGCCAAGTTGCTTAGCCTGACGCGCTAATCGCCAGGTGTACCACCTGGACCAAAAGCCCCCGCCAGCATAGGGCTTCGCCCATACTTGTGCATTGCTTTGGTCTTGTGCTCCCGGCCAGTTAATACTTAGGCTTGGCTTCATACTACTTCTGTTTCTGAGGATTCGCCCCGTTCTTCTCCTGTATTCAAATATCGGATCACCTTAGCAGGAACACCACCCACAATTGCTCGGTCGGGTACATCTTCGGTCACTAAGGCACCAACGCCTACCACTGCTCCCTCACCAACCCGCACACCAGGTAGCACTATGGCACGTGTAGCAATCCAGGCATGGTCCGCAATATGTACAGGTGCCGTCTGAAGGTCTGCTTCTGGACTTCCAAAGGCATAGCTGTCGGTGATGTGTGCCATCGGAGCCAAATAAACCCCTTGCCCAATGCTGATGTGTTCGTGCGCCGCGATAATAGCACCGTTGATATAGCAGTTATCCGCAATGCTCAATTCGGCCTGCGAGGCCACCCGTAGCTGAACCGGCATAATAGTTGACCAGAAGCGTACGCGGTTGCCCATGGTTAAGCGGCCTTCGATCAACTTTTGCATACGGCCGTTCTGGAAAACCAAGCGGCCTTTTTCTTTTACTTTCCGAAAAGTCCAACGGGCTCGTACCCAACGCCATGCTAAGCCCGATAAACGCACAAACAGTCGAACATACAAGAAGGGTGAACCGGCTGGCAAGCCTGATTCCTTCTTGATTTTCTGCAGTTGTTCGTTGATTAGCGGATGCAAATTGGTGGGATTAGTTGGGTTAGTTGAATTGGTTGTATTAGTAAATTTAGTTAAGTAGAGGTAGTCGCGCGATTCATCGCGCCGAAGAGATGCATTACAATGCGTCTTCACAGCGCAGGTGTATCGGCAGACTTTCGCCAGTGTTTGAGATTCCAGCCAAGGCCTTCCCAGATGGCTTTCACGTGCGGCCATTCTCGCTTAAGCGCAAAGCGCAATAGGTTGACAGGAATGCCAACGATCAGAAAATAGGCCGCGAAGAATACTCGATCAAACCAACTACCAAAGCGACGCACAAAGAGCCAACGATTACGGAACATATAGTAAGTCTTCATGGGGCTAAACTTGCCCATAGAACTGGATTCGCGGTGATGGATATAAGCGTCGGGCGTGTAGACGATCTTCCAATCTGCTTGGCGGACACGGACACTGAAGTCGAGCTCCTCGTAGTACATGAAATAATCTTCGCGCAATAGTCCAATTTCCTCTAGCAACTGCGCTCGTATTAGCATGCAAGCTCCGTGAGCAAAGGCAGCCTCTTGCTGCTCATCAAACTGGCCTTGGTCTTCTGAATGTTTGGCCGTATCTCTGCCTCTTCCGGTTCGCATTTCAATGTATCCACGCCCGGCATATTGCAGCATATTGGGTTGATCGTAATAGTAGATTTTTGGGCTCACCAATCCTACCCCCTCGTCAGCTTCCATGACGGCTACCATAGGTTCTAGAAAACCAGGCGGGACTAATGTATCATTGTTAATCAACAACAGGTACTTTCCTTTCGCCTGTCGAATAGCCAGATTATTCCCCCCGGCAAAGCCTAAGTTATCCGGACTTTTAATCACCCGAGCTTGTGGATGATGCGCTTCGAAGCGAGCCTGCTCATCGGTAAGCATGCCATTGTCTACAAGCAGCAACTCATAGTTTGGATAGGTGGCAACATTCAGGCTGTCCAGAAAATCACAGGTGATTCCAGCTTTCCGAAAATTGACGGCAATGATACTGACGAGCGGTGCCATAGGCTACAATGGTTTACGGCCAATGACTTGAATAGTATTGCCAGACTTACGCCGGTGTACCAGGCGGTCGAAACGAACCAGTAACTTAGCGAATGGCAAACAAAGCAACTGGAGGACCGGACCAGCCTTATGCGACAAATACCCTAGTTCCCAGCCTAACCTACTCCACCAACCGTCGGCGTAGGCAGCGTACTGGATGGTAAAGCCTTCATCGCTCATGCGCTGTTCTAAGTCGTTGAGTTCGTACACCTGGCCGATGTGCTCGTCCTCTAGCCAGTCGTGGTGATCTTCGAACCAATCTTCCGGTAGGATCGTTAACTGCTCCCGGCTTGGGATTTTGATCAATAGATAGCCGCCTGGGCGAAGTTTTTTATACGCTTCCGCAAAGGGCATTTCCTCCTCTTTGATATGCTCAAAAACGTCGACAGAATAAATGAAATCAAACTGTCCATCAAGGTTTTCAAGGGTATCGATAGTAGAAGAGTGGGTCTCCAAATTATCCATCTGGTGTTCCTTCGCCAGGCGCGCAATGTTAGCAATTGATTTCTGGTTGATATCAAGTGCGGTAATGCTTGCTTGTGGTAGCGCATCAGCCAGCATAAAAGCGTACTCGCCGTAGCCACAGCCCAGGTCCATAATACGCTTGAACTCAGTAAGCGGAACTTGACTGAGCAATTCTTTAAAAGTCAACGCACGGGCATAGTTCCCCACCAGGGTATAGCCAAAAATGCGTTTGATCCATTTGGCCAGGAGCGGACGGCGACGCATCCGTTCACTCATCTGATCCTGCATTTTTCCGAATACAATTTCCATTGCCTACTCTATTTATCCGTTGTCGTTTATTTAAAATCTAGTAATTGTCGTGGCTTGGTATACACCCGAACAATTTGCCGCAAAATATTGCCTTGGCTAATGGGCAGTATTCGTTCTATGAGTACTTGCCCGGTCACCACTAAAAGAATCATTGCCACCAGCGTAGCAAAGGCAGCACCTTGTAATCCCCACCAAGAGATGAAAAGCGCATTGAGAATGATATTGAGCACTAGCCCTAAGGCCAGCAGTAAGAAATTCAGCTGGGGCTTGCCCATCGCATCAAGGGTGATCCCGAAGAGCCGCCCCCAGGGCTTGATCATTACCGCAAGGACCAGCACGTTCAACAAAGGTGCTGCCCCAGCATAAGCTTCACCCGCAATCAAAGTCACGACCCATTCCGATAGGCCTAAGACTATGATGACCAGCGGTAAAATGAGCGCCACGATTATGCCCACTGATTTTTCGTACAAAGCACCTACTTCTTGTTTGCTGCCACGGCTATTGGCCATGGCAATCTTGGGGTAAATCACTTGGGAGATACCAGACATGGGGACCTCCAGGTAATTGGTCACCCGGGTAGCTACATTATAGAGTGCCACTGCTGTCGGATTAAGGAATGCGCCCACCATCATCAGATCCATCTTATTGAAGAGCATAGAACTGATATTGGTACCTAATACGTATTTACCAAAGTGCAAAATCCGACTGGCCCAGGCCTTAGAATACTGTCCCCAGCGGAGATAGTCGGTTCGATAAATGCTATAAACCAACAGCCCGGGCAAGGCCGCCACAGTTTGTATGAGTGGTAGATGATCCAAAGGCAGTTGACCCAAAACTTGCCAAACCAGAATAATGCCAGCGACGTATGATAAGCCAATCACCAGCTTCGACCAGAAGATGCCTTTGAAGTCGTGATATACCATGTGTGGAAAATCCAGGTAGCGGGCAGTCCCATTAACTAGAGCCCACGGAAAATACCACCACATGAGCGAGGTCAGCTCAGGAGCAGACCAAAGCTTACTCAAAGGAAAACTTAGGACCACCAGTGCCAGCCCTAGGGCAATGCTTCCCAGGGTATTGAGCCAAAAGCCTGTACTTAGCACTTGCTCGTATTCTTCCTCATGTTCTACGCAAAACTTGACTACCGCGTTTTGCAGCAGCCCTAAACGCCCCATTTCGGCAAAAGAAGTCAGCGTTAGGTAGAGCACCCAGACCCCGAATTCGTATTCCGGCAAGATGCGCACCAGCACCAAAAAGCTCACAAAGGCAAAGCCCAACTGAGCTCCGTAGCCCAGTAGTGAGTAGCTTCCTGCCTTGATCCAACCTTTGCTGCTATCCGCCATCTATTCGTTCGTTTTCTTGTCGCCACCCCGCATACTGCTGATTCCAATCAGGACACCAAGCAATAAGAACGGTAGTAAAATGTGCCAGGGCATTCCTTCTCCAAGCATAATTCAAGATTTAAGTCAGAAGTATGAAATAGGAAATTAGAAATGGTTGATGTGTTTTTCGCGCGATAAATCGCGCGGATACGATGTATTGGAAAAACCGAATGTCAAAATTTTCCGACCTCCGCCTTCCCACTTCCGATTTCTAATTTCTTACCTCATATTTCCTATTCCTCACTTCTCCCCTTCCCCGTGTGGGGTATGAATAAACTGTCGATTTGCACGATGTATACCTACCATGGAGCGTACCGCATGCCAAAAGGCAACGGGTACCCGAAACAGAGCATCTCGGTAAGGAGATTGCCAGGCATAAGCGGGCATCGACAAAGCGAACGTCAATAAGTTAAGACCAAGGACCAGCCACCAAAAGGTGGCTAAGCTTGTAAATCCAGCCAACAGAAGCAGTGCACCACCAATCGCTAAAATACCTGGGGTAAGCAAGCGTGGAGGTAAAAGCATCTGGCTGGCCTTGTTAAAATGGTCAAACTTGCCTTTCCATAGCCAAGCATGGACAGCCGGTAAAAAGAAGCGACGCGCATAATGAAACTGAGCGGCGATCCAACGGCTGCGTTGGCGGGCAAAATGATCTCCTTTGCGTACTTTTTCGTCCAACACTAAGGCCTCCGGATCATAGTAAACCCGTTCTCCTTTATGGGTTAGCCGCAACTCCAGCTCTTTATCAAAACCACCAATAGCGTCCACTTGCTTCATGGTCTCACGGAGTAAGTTGTAGCCGAAGGCCATCCCAGACCCTGCAAGACGAGCCGACAAGCCACAGCGAGCATGTCCCGCACAAAGAATATGGTTGTTTACATCTTCGCTCAGGCCATCCAAAATGGCCATAGTAGTATCATTATTCTTGGCAGCACGACGCCCTTGGAGTACTCGTACACCTTGAGCGAAAGCGTCATTGACTCGCTGTAAAAAGTTAGGTTGCATGAGATTGTCGGCATCCAAGATCACGGCAATATCATAGGCATCCGGCCCTAAGCGATCAAAGCAGGCATTGAGCGATTTAGACTTGGTACTTTTGGTGAAAGCAACCTCCTCTACTCTGATTGGTAGGCTTCGCAAAGTATCCAGCGTTTCAGCAGAAAAACTATCAGCAATGACTACTACCTCATATTTATCCTGCGGGTAGTTCTGATCCAATGCATGCTGGGCCGTATTGACGATGACCGCATCTTCGCGGTAGCCAGGAATAAGAACTACGATACGTTGGTAGTCACCAGCTTTAGCCCATTTAGGTACTTGCCACCAACGCCCCACCACTGCAAAGAGCAGCTGATAAAGCACCCCCCAGCCCAAATAGAGCAATACCAGGCTTGCGATGATGTAAACCAAGATGATCATAGTTTCGATTTTTCTTCCATTATTTGCCGGTCATACTCAGGAGCCATAAACACCAATGGTAGCGCAATGGCCATAATAATTCCGGTAGGAAACTGCAGTAATACCTGATTTCCATAATTGGCTAATAGCACTCCGGCAAAGGCACACATAATAGCTAGGACTTGAGCACGCAGCTTGGGGTCTTTCAATCGCCAGGCAACTATACTTCCCTTTCCGAGAAAGTATCCCAATAAGAACAGATGCAGACATAAGCCCACCAAGCCGGTTTCTACCCAAATTCGTACGTAATAACTATCAGTAGGTGTGACGGCCAGCAAACTCCCAGGCCGAAAGCGTTCGCCCCAAAAACCTGCAGAGCCTACTCCCCCACCCATGGGGCGCGAAGCCAGGTACATACCTAATGTGCGTTGGTTGCGCAAGCGAGCCTGTAAAGATGGATTATCAGATGACAGGGCAGTACGCAGCCGAGCAACGGGCTGAAAACTGTGGGCAACAAAGGTGTATTTGAGTAGTCCATAAGCACTCCCCATCACTACCAACCCAAGTAATAATATTTTAAAGTTCTTACTCAGAATCATGTAGAGAACACCACCCGCAACCGGAACCGCCAATGCTCCACGCGCACCAGAATATAGAAAGCCAAGTGCAGTAAAAATCAGCACCACAGCATACCACACTTTGCGACGCCAGGAAAAAGGTGCCAGCAAGAGAATACCCGACATGAGGGTGATCATAATCTGGGAAGCTCCAAACTGACCGGCATCGCTATAAAAAGAAAATGCGCGCAATACCCCGTGCAGCACGTGTTCATCATGGTGTCCTTCGGCGTATAGCCAATGGTGTTCGGCCGCATCTGTGCCAAGAAATTTTTGCTTGAGTCCCCACAGCGCACCCAGTACCGAAAGGATGAAGATCACCTCCAAAAAGCGAGTCATGTGTTTGTGGTGACGCAGATAGGTGAAGGTGAGGACAAAACCAATGAGGGTGTAAAATCCTAACGCACGCATGGCGTAAAACCAAGCCACTGGCCCGGGGCCAACGGGGTTGAACATTTCCAGAAAGACGTAACCAAACCAGAGCGCGGTGAGCAAGAGTACATCACGCTGTACTACTTTCCAGTTCTTGGTGATCAGCTGTTGTACCAGCCACCCCATCACCGCCAGTCCAAGTACCATATCAATCATGAGCCCCCAGGGAATGGGGATATACCGAGTGAGCCCCGAAGCTAAAAAACTGAATAGGAGTGCATACCACAGTCCCACTTCAGGCTTCGTAACTACTAGCGCTGCAAATAGGGCACCGAAGGGCAGAATAGCGAGCACCACTGCCAGCTTAGCTCCCAGAAAGCCCATCATGAGCCCCAGCACAAGCGTCGCCCCCAGCAAGAGTAATTGCACCGGCCAACGGCGTAACCAGCCGATACCATAGAGGGTATGGAAACTACTAGCTGGCATCAGGACAAAGATTTTTGCTGATGTAATTCGGCTAGCAGGTGACGAAGTTTATTCGCCCGACCCTCCCAGGTGTTTTGTGCGGCAAATTGCTGGCAAGCTTCTGGCTCAGCAGGAAGTTTTCCGTTTAGAACTTGCTCTAAAGCCGCAAGGAAATTACTAGCTTGGTCACCGATTCGGATATACTCGCGGAAGTCGGAAAGATCCGCGAAACGGGTACTTACTACTGGTACCCCCAGCGCAAAGTATTCATTGATTTTAAGCGGATAAATACCCGCTGTTAGGTCATTTTTGACAAATGGAATCAGGCCTACCGTGAAGGCGCTGACATAATCGCCCAAACGCTCCTTTGGTCTAGTTCCTAATAAATGGACATTAGGAAATTCTGTCAATACGGTAGCATGTTCTTCAGAAACGATACGCCCCAGAAATACTAGTGATGTTTCAGGAAAGGTCTTAGCAACAGAACACAAGAGTTCTAAATCCAAGCGATCATCTACCGAACCGATATAGCCAATGATCGGACCAGCAGGCAAGTCCTCTGGCCGACCCTGAGCAGTTGTTTTGAAGATGCTCAAATCCACACCGTTCTTCACTAATTCCAGTTGTTTGGCGGAAGCCTTCTTAGTGCGTACCAGTCCCTGCGAAGAAACTACCGTACAATCTGCGGTCTGCAACATTTGCCGTTCATGACGAGCACCATGACGAGCGATCCAAGGTGCCGCACTAATTTCGTCGTAGCAGTAATAGAGCAGTACCGATTCGTTGAGTTGTCCCGCCAGGGCATTGCCTAATGCTGGATTAAAGGCGTTAATTACGATAGGCTGATCTGCTGCCCAACCCAGTTGAGATAGGGCTAGTTGAATAGCCTTGCGTGCTCGCCGGGCATTGAATTTGAGTACCTGATCATACAGCCAGGTATTCGTAAAAAAGTTGGCAGGCAGAAAAGGAGGTAAACGCAATAGCTGTACTTGTCCACCATGTGGTAGAGGACGAGTCTGTAAAGCAGGTGCTTGCCCACGGAGGACATCCACCGGGATTCCCTTAGCAGTACCACGCTGCGCTGCCCATATATCTTTGTAGGTAAAAGGATAATCCACATAAAGTACCCGTTCGGTGCGGGCCAGCTCACTCATTAGCTGTACGGTAGAGGTAAGGTAGTCTCCTCCCTCCCAACGCGGCGTACCCACGCAAATGATTGGCGGAAGTTTTACTCCTTCGGATACCAATGCCCCAGTTGATATGAGCGGCTTAGTGGTCATACTGGTAAGGCAATTGTTTAGGTGCTGATTTGATAGACAAGGGCTTACTTGGGGTAAACTCTCCCATGAAGGACTCGAGGATTTCCAAATCCGCTCCATTCAGCACCACACGAATGGGGCTGCGGGTCGCACGTTGGAGGGTCTTTAGGGCTTGCTGATCGGCCGCTTCCCAGTTTCGATTCGCACGGCAGACCAGTAGACTTAGGTCAAAGCGGCGCAAGAGGGCTAGCGGGTACTTACCGGTAAGCAAAGCGGGAATCTCGAGTACCACGTAATGGTAGGCTTCGGGAAAGGGAGCCAATTCGCCAAAGACATCCAGTTCATCCAGCTGCTCCGCATCTAACATCCGACTCGACATTTCGTAGCCGACATTGTCCTTTTCCGTGCGTGCGGGCAATGCTCCACCTTCGATAGGGTGCAAGAACAACACACGGTTATCTTCTGCCCGGAGAAGCTCGCTAATTTGCTGACCAATCCAGGTTTTGCCTTCTTCCCGACGCGTACTTGTAAGGAGGATTAACTTGGGAGAAGAATCCTTTTGCAGGGTCTCCACTTTGATTTGCTGTAGCAAAAGCGCCATTGATTGATCATGAGCAGCTTGGTGGTTTTGCTTGCGTAAACTGAAGCGTTTCGGAGCCTGCAAGTTGGGCGTAAGCGTAGCAACATCTAGTCCCATCTTTTCCGTCACTGACTGTGGTGTACGCAGACTATCATCCAGAAGCGCAAAGGCCATCACTACCGCAAAAACGGAAGAAGATCCACCAATGAACCCAAGGATCATAAGCAAGAAGCGCTTGTAGTCCGGCTTATCAATGGGTAGGTAAGGATTATCAATCAATTCCAAATTACTGGCCATCAAAGTATGCTGCTGGTGGAGTAAGGCCTGGTTGTAGCTGTGCAGATTTTCCAGGTATTCCTTCTCAGCCAAATCGATCTCCCGTTGTAGTTCTTTCAATTGTGAGCCCCAGGGAGCGTACTGGCCGTAGATATCGGAAAACTCTTGTTGGCGCTGGGTAATAACTTCCATCTTGGCTTGCCCCTGTTCTTCCGCAACGATGGTTTCTAACCATTCATCCAGGAGCGCTTCCGACTTTACACCGCTGGGTGACTGTTGAAAATCGAAGCGTTGTTGGACGTAGCGGCGCATTTGATCTTGTAGCTCGCCTTCACGCGCCTGTAGTTCACGCTTACGCGCAATTCCTCCTTCCGGAGAATCGCCTTCACCCGCAATTTCTAGTTTGGCCAGCTGCTCTGATACCTGGCTCATTTCCTGACGCAGACTCAGCAGGCCTTCGTTCAATTCGCTCAAAGCGGAGCGATTGCCCAATTCGGTTTCCACGCGTTCCCGTGTAGCGGCTACTCCCTGTAGGTTCATGTTTTCGCGGAAGCGCAACTCATCCAAATCTTCTTTGCGGATGGCGATAGTCCGGGTCTGTTCGTTGTAGTTGATGATCTTGTTCTGTACCCGAAATTGCAGCAGCGCACTTTCTGCCTTTTCCAAGCGGTCGGCCGATTTTTGGGTGGCTTCCGCAAAGAAGCCTGACACTTCCGAGCTTTGGTTCTTTTTCAGATCCTTGTGCTTCTCCATGAAAAGCTCTAACAGCATGTTCAGGGTATGGCGGCAAACGGCGGCATCAGTTGTTTTATAGATAAATTGGAGTAAATCGCTATTTCCTTTGCGGTATACCTGCATCTGTTCTTCCAGGTACTCGATACCAAAGTAGGCCTCATCAGAGTAGATGATCTTTTGTACATCATTAGCTTCGTGTGCATCGCGCTGAGCAATGAGGTTTTCTAGTGTTTCCTCATAGCCCTCTCCTTTCTGTGACCAAAGTTGTGCGGTAAAGACTTCCTGATGGAGGAAATCAAACTCGGCAGTGCTGATCCAGCGGCTATCAGCAGCCGGCAGACTGAGGTAATAAGCCAATAAACGGGTGGCTAACTCTTCGCGCGTTTTATGCGCAGTAGCTAAGCTGATCAGGTTTTCCAGTTCGTTCTGTGCATAATCACGATCGGCACTCTTTCCTCCAGTCGTGTTCTTGATGCTGACACTAGAGATAATGCCCGTACTCACCAGCGCTTCAGATACGTATTCCTGTTTTTGCTGGGACATCAGCCAGTAGGCTGCACTGCCCGCCAACAATCCACCTGCCAGCATGAGCAGGAAGTTGCGTCGGAGTATTCGGAAGAATGTTTTGAATGTCATGTGATGTAGATTTAAGCCTTTATCTCTGCTCCCACCAATTCCTTCAATAGCAGATAGAGCAACTGCGCATCAAGTTTCGCTTCTTCAAGACGAATCTCCGCTTCGTTGCGCTTACTGAAGGTATCGGTGTAGGTTGCCAAATCCATGGTGCCTTCTCGGAAAGATCTTTCTGCCGTCTCAGTAGCTAAATCGTGAAAATTCAGATCCCGCGAACGGATATCGGTAATGCGCAATGCACGCTGTAAGTCATTGTACTGTCGGATCACCAACTGACGCAATTCAAACTCTTGTTGTTGTAAACTGAGGCGCTCCTGATCTAACTTAATTTCGATTTGCCGACGGCGATCGGCTTTAGTCAGAAAATCACTTAGCGGCAAACGCAGTCCTACGCCAGCTACCGCAAAAATATTTTCACGGGTCACCGTACGTACATCTGGCGTATTACCGCTACTTAGGTTATCGATGAACTGAACATTACCGACTTGGAAGGAGCCAGATACTGCTACATAATTAGCCCATTCCTTCTTGAGAATCTTCAGATCACTGTATAGCAATTCAGTATCGAGTCGCTCCAGTTGTAATGCTGGGCTATGCTGTTCCGCATCCGTGAGCAAATCATCCAGAGGACGAAGCTGTAGTTGTGCTACCTCTTGTCCGAACAAGGGCAGCCCCACGAAAAAGGTGGCAATATGGAGCAAGTACTTATACATTATCCTTGTTTTAAGTTTTTCCACGAAAGGCGATGGCCTTTGAACCACGCCCAAAGTTTCTTGGGCCAATGCTTATCCATACATGGTTTTTCCAAGAAGAGAAAACCCGCTGCTGAAACCAATAGCACTACCGGAAGGACCAATAGCACTTGCACTGATAAATTCAACCAAAACTGATCTCCTAGGCTGATGCGGCTGGTAAAGGGTACCAAGCCTTCCATCAGTGGCAAATGAATGAGGTAAATGGTATAGCACATGCCACCGATGATGGCAATCCAGCGCAGACGCAGAAAACTTCTGAACCAGCGGCCGCGGAAACCCGCTACCATAAAAATCAGCAGTGTCAAGCTGAAGATCATCCGCTTGGGAAGGTCTGTTGACCAAGTCAGTCCCATAATAGCAATGCCGATAATAGCGAGTACATCAAGTCCCCAATTGCCAGGTCCTTCCTTCTGCTGATGCACAGCGCTCAGATACCAATCTGCCACCAAAAAGCCGATGAGGAAGTAATGCAGTTGCCAGAGAATAGTGAGCTTGTAAGGAACAGCTACCCATCCGAAAGATTGCTGGGCTAAAAGAATACCTACAATACCAGCAAGGATAAGACTACGCCGGAGCCAGACACTTTGCCAACGGAAGAATAGCCACGCCAGAAGCGGAGCTAATATGTAAAATTGAATCTCGATCTCCAGCGACCAAGCCACTGGGTTGATCACCGAATAATCAGCGTAGGCAATATTGTGGAAGTATCCTAAACTGGCTCCCCAATGCGCGAAAAGCTCGATATTGAATCCTCCTTTGATGAGTAGGATAAGGAAGAAGCAGCTCATCCAAAAAATATAGGGTGGTTCGAGGCGAGTAACACGCCGCCAAAAGTAGGATTTTAGAGGTACTCGTTTCCCACCTTGGATATAATGCCGAGCAAAAGGTAAACCGAGAATAAAACCGGAGATGGCAAAGAAAATGAACACACCAATGGTGCCACGGCTGGCCCAGAAGGCCACAGGGTCACTGGCTATGGGCGAGGCCCAATCCACCGTAGAATAGCGTTGAGTACGTTCGCTCAGGTGCTGCAATAAAACCGGCATAATGGCCATAAACCGCAAACCATCAACCTCGGCAATGTAGTTACCGGAGCTGGTAATGCGGGAAAGCCGCTGTGCTAGCCTGGCGAAGAATTGTGGCAAAGGAATTGTGTTGTGTGTTCGTAAATCGGTGAGCAGAGAGCTTAGTCAAGCACTCTACTCCATTAGCCTAAATTTAGGGCGAGAAAGGGGCAAAACAGGCTATTTTTCGTTCTAGCGGTACGATCCTTCGGTAAGGGGTAGAAAAGCGTAGATAAGTGGTAAACAGTGCCCGTTGAATGGCAAATACCATCCAACCGCCCATACGAGCAATCGGTGGTTGGCCCCCATCCGTTCACCGAAAAACTACCGTTGCAAAAGAGGGGCGAACCTATATTTGATGAGTAACGGAAACACTATGAAACAACGAATACTCGTCATCGATGACAATGAGATGATGCGAGCCTTTCTCGCCCAGTTCTTAAAAAAGTTCTATGAGGTGCGTACTGCGTCTGGTAGTAGTGCCGCCTGGAAGATTATGGATAATGAGTATGTCCCGGATTTGATCATGCTTGATCTACGAATGCCAGAAGTGAGTGGACTTGAAATGCTACAACAGTTGAAATCCTCGGTGCTGTACAACGAGATTCCGGTAGTTATTCTCAGTAGCATCAATAAGACCAACGAAAAGGTGGATTGCCTGCGGGCTGGTGCCGCTGACTACATTACCAAGCCGTTCAATCCGCAAGAAGTCGCCGCACGTATTCAGTATCACCTAAAGGTCAATCAACCCAGCTCATGAGTTACTCAGGAAGTCTTTCGACGGCAGAACAGCACGCCTTTACCCTACATCTCTTTTGCTGCAGTACCAAGGCCCAACCGTTACTACAACTTTGCGAAGACTTAGGTCTGCCCTACGTTTTCAATTCCGATATTCAGGAAATGATGGATGAGCTACGACAGTTCCTTATCGATCATCCTGGCGAGCAGCCCGTTATCCTTTTTGATTTGCGCGCGGACCAGCAATTTGTTCTAAGAAATTTGCGCGGGCAGCTGTTACTTGATCCTCTCTTGACCAGGGTTCCGTTGTTTGTACTCACCCGCACACCTTCTTTGGCTTTCCAACGATTGTGTCGAGAATTGAGGGTAACCGATTACCTGCTTTTCGCTCACGCACAAGAAAAATTGGAACAGCGTTTTAAGACTTTAGCCCCCCTGCCTCCATCGCCAAGGAGTACTATTGAAGATATGCAATGGGGACTTCCACTTTGGAAGCGAACGATTGACATCCTAGGTGCGGGAGGTCTTTTGCTTGTTTTATCACCCTTACTGCTGACGATAGCGGTATTGATCAAACTAGAGTCTCGGGGTCCCATCTTCTACGTTTCTAAGCGAGCCGGCCAGGGTTTTCGAGTATTCAATTTCATCAAGTTTCGCTCCATGCGACAGGATGCCGACCAGCTAGTGGATAGCTTGCAGGAACTCAACCAATACGGTACCGAAGCCGAACGCGCGCCGATTGACGAACTACGGAGTACTTCTAAGGATGAAATATATACCGTGTTAGTAGAAGATGACGCTTATTTATACGAAGAAGAAATGGGCGAACCCGAGGAGAACGGCACCTTCTTTAAGATCAAAAATGATCCCCGGATTACTCGAATTGGGCGTTTCATTCGCAATACGAGCCTGGATGAGCTACCGCAATTGTTCAATGTACTCCGCGGAGACATGTCGCTGGTAGGCAACCGCCCGCTCCCACTCTACGAAGCAGAGCAGCTCACAGAAGACGAAGCCATCCTACGCTTTGCCGCGCCTGCAGGAATAACCGGCTTATGGCAAGTAAGCAAAAGAGGCAAAGGGGAAATGAGCGAAGAAGAACGTAAAGCGCTAGATATCACCTACGCACAACAATACAATTTCTGGCTCGATCTGGAAATTTTGTGGAAGACGCTTCCGGCGGCAGTACAGCAGGAGAATGTGTAAATGGGTTCAAACAAAAGCGGTGGAAGTGTAGAGCATGAATCGCATTTGAAACAATAAATATTTTTAAAATTAAATTAGTCTTATTTTTTTATTTTCTCACAATACTCTTTACTTTAGCAAAGAGCAAATAGAAAAGCTATAGTCATAGGCTTTATATTCCCGTTCGCTGTACAACTTCTAGTACTGAATCACTAATGGAAGTTGGAGCTCCGTAGGCGAACATCAATCAGCGGTTATTTTTCCCGGTTTTTCTGCTCAATAAAAGATGTTGCTGGCTTTGCTGATGAATTGTCATCAGCGAAGGTGTGATCTTGCTGTCCACTTTTTTGGAAGAAGTGGGTGGTTGCTGGACCAGGAGAGGGTGGGTCCCGCCATGGCGGGCGTGCCCCCAACACCATAAACCGTCATCTATCTCAAATTCCATCCCCAAAATCCAAATCTTCGTACCTTTCCCTATTCTCCGCTTTCATTAACCAACAGAATGAATCTCCTCCTTTACGCCCCTGAATACCGCCCCAACATGTCATCCATGATCCGCTCGGCAGAATTCTTTGGGTTTCGGAGCATCTACATCTATGATCAAAATGAACTGCTCTCCCCACCGAAGAATAAGAAAGGGCGGGCAGATATGGAGCACCTCGCCCGAGTATGGACCGCAGGTGCGGTAGACTATATCGAAATCATTAAAGTGGAAGATCCGATACAATTCCTAGTCGACTACCCCGGCCGCAAGATCGGGACACTAATCAATCAAGATGCGGTTCACCTAAATGACATGCTCTGGGAGTCAGAAGATCTCATCCTATTTGGTAGCGAGAAAGATGGGCTTCCTGCTCCCATTATCGAGCTATTGGATGCGGCGGTATATGTACCTAACATAGGGCATACTGATTGCCTAAATGTGGCCGTCACCTTCGGAATTGTAGTAGAAAAAGCGGTGCAAATTCTCCACTAAAGAAGCTAAGAGTCATCCTTTTCTACCATAAATGATGTACATCTGCTTTGATCAAGCGCTGGTAAATAGCATTCATAGCTGCCACCTTTTCCTCACCCAATGAGGGAAGGTCATAAACCGACAAGTTAGAGTGCAGATGAGCTTGTTTGGAAGCGCCGGGAATGATACAGCTGACCTCAGGGTGCTCTAGAATCCATTGTAGTGCTCTGGGGGCTAAATTCGTTTCATTGGGGAAGAGCGACCTTAATTCTTCTACTGCCTGCAAACCCAACTCATAGTTTACACCAGAAAAGGTTTCTCCTTTATCGAAGGCCGCACCATCTCGATTGAAGTTGCGATGATCGTCTTTTTCGAAAGTGGTCGCATTACTGTAGAGCCCAGTCAACAAGCCACTAGCCAAAGGAACGCGTACAATGATACCTACATCCCTGCGGTGAGCCTCTTTGAAGAACAACTCTGCAGGACGTTGGCGGAAGAGATTAAAGATGATTTGGACACTCACTACATTAGGATACTCAATCGCCTTGAGGCCCTGCTCCACTTTTTCTACACTTACCCCCAGGTGCGCAACCTTCCCTTCTTCTTGCAAACGTTCGAACAGACCAAAGATCTCCGGGCGATAGTACACTTCGTTTGGTGGGCAATGCAGTTGGATAAGATCTAAACGTTCCAGGCCGGTGCGGCGCAGACTATCCTCTACAAACTGACGTAAGACTTGAGCTTGGTAACCCTCAGAAACGTGCGGATTGATAAAACGACCACACTTAGTAGCCACGAATATGCGCTCCGAACGCGCACGGACTACCCGACCGACTGCCGCCTCACTTTTACCGGATTCGTAAACATCAGCCGTATCGATAAAATTAACCCCGGCGTCAATTGCAGCGTGTAGAATAGCTTCCGCATTTTCATCATCGAAACCACTACCCCACTTGCCCCCTACTTGCCAAGTACCTAATGACAATTCTGAAATCTCAAATCCGGTTTTCCCAAGCTTGCGGTATAGCATCTCCTTTTTTTCTGCTAGTTACAGAATTTCCGAATCTTAAGTGGCGAATAGCGCACGCCAGGGAATTACAAAGGGTAAAATAAGTACCCACACGACAAAGAAGGTGGCCATACTTTGTGGATAGGGTTCCTGCCGAAGCATGGCTGGCAAGGCTGCAAAGAGTAGCCAACTGGATTTGTAAATCAACTGAAACAAGAGTACCAAACTCATTTGCATCGGAAAGAAGAGTCCCAGAATCGACAAAAGAAATATCGCACCCCATAAAGCCCCAACTAAGCGAATAGCCTCAGAATACGCAAAGGCTCCTGTAAAAACAGTTTGTACAGCATCCTTAGGAAAGAATAGGCTGCTGATGCTGATCCAACCAGCAACAATAATATTGGCCAAGTAAACAATTTTCATTCCAGTCATAATATGTTTCTGAACTAGGTTCAAAGATCCCTACTTCGGGCTGGAGAATACTGCACCTAGGTTAACTAATCAACGACCTCATAAAGATTGGATTTCGCTTTAGAACCAGAGACCGCAGCTAGCGCAAGAAGAAGCCCTGCTTAAATGGATCGTCTGGATCGATGAAGAAGGTGTGCTGGCCAGTAACAAAGGCATTGCCTTCTACTTGGGGGATTACTGCCTGATAGGGTCCAAAATCAATTTCCTCCACCACTGAACCCAAAAACTGGGCATCAACAATGCTTTCGATACACATCGACTCCCCTATTGCAATTTCGCCGCGCCGATGATGAATAGCCATACGACCGGATACCCCAGAGCCCGTTGGGCAGCGGTCTACTTCCCCTTCGGCAAAAATGCAGACGTTACGACTATCAACTCCCTCCGCGGTAGAGGGTCCGATGAAAATCGTACCGTATAGAAAACCTAAATCTTCTTCAAATGGATGCTCAATCGGCTGCGGAGAATTCATCACCGCGTGCTTAATTGCCATCCCCTGCGAAATGAGCTTTCGGTAACTAGCTGGCGAAAGATCAAGATCAAGCTGATTTTTCGCTAAGTCCACGTAAGCATAAAATGCCCCACCATAAGCCAGGTCATACCTTACCTGCCCCAGTCCAGGAACTATTACTTGCTGGTCTAACCTCACTACAAAAGAAGGCACACAGTGAAAACGCACACCGGTCACCGCACCTGCTGTCACCTCTACAAAAGCCGTTAAACGACCACACGGCGCATCAATCTTGATGGTATTGGTACCTTCTTTGACTTCCACCCAGTTCATCAGTATGGCCAACTTCGCGATAGCAATCGTGGCGTGCCCACACATGGTACTGTATCCTTCATTGTGCAAGAACAAGATGCCAAAATCTGAATCCTCATCATTAGGTTCCACCAGTAGGCAGCCATACATATCTGCGTGGCCGCGTGGTTCGTGCATCAGTGCTGTCCGCAGGTGGTCATGGTGTTCTTGACAATAGCGGCGTTTGGCTAAAATAGAGTCACCAGGTAAATCAGGAAATCCACCCAAGATTACCCGTAGCGGCTCCCCCCCAGTATGCATGTCAATGGTGTGGATCTGTAGATAATTATCAGGAGTTGGAAACTGCTGTTGCGTCAGAATGCGTTGGTAAGTGGTCATACCAGGTATTTAGGAATGAAGATAACGTTGATAATAAAACCGTGCCGCCACTAAGTCCTCCAGGGCAAAACCCACTGACTTAAACAAGGTAATCTCCTGGTCATGCTGCCGAGCTGGAGTCTCCTTTTGACAGAGTTCCGCAAGAGTCCCACGGACGTCGTCCTTAGTGATTACACCATTATTTAAGGGCTGTAGAATATCACCACTCTCTTTTTCAGCTCCCGGCCGATTGTCTACATAGATTTTGGCTTTAGCGATAACGGTATCATCAGCTTCACGCATATTGGGCAGGTAAGAGCCCACGAGATCAAGGTGCTGCCCCTCCTTTAAATGCACCTCATTAAGCAGTGGGTCAACTGCCATGGTAGCAGTAGAAATGATATCTGCTATTGGTGCTACTTGAGCGTAGGTAGCCACGGCTTCCACTTCATACGCTGCACTGGCAAACATTGCTTGAATACGCTGGGCCTTAGCCGGGCTTCGCCCCCAAATATACACCTGTTCGATTGGCCGAACAGCTGCGTGAGCACGAATCAGCTCCGGTGCCAAAGCCCCCGTCCCCAAAAGCAATAAAGTACTACTATCTGCGCGGGACAAAAGTCGACTCGCGAGGGCAGAAGCCGCCGCCGTACGCTTTCGCGTTACTGTGGCCGCGTCAAGAATAGCTAGCGGTACTCCTGTATTCGCATCAAAATAAACCACCACTCCCTGAATGCTTGGCAGGCCTCGATCCTGATTGGAGGGCGTTACTGTAACCAATTTTATTCCAATATCCCGGTCATCCTGCCAGGAAGGCATCACCAGTAAAGTATTGGCGTCCTGGTAGGTGTAATGCTGCCGTAGCGGGTATTGAATTTTGGATTGTGCCAATGCTAACTCCAATTCATCTATCAGCAAAGGATAATCATGCAATGCAGCTAAAGTGGCCTGATCGAGATAGGGTAACTGACTCATTCCTCTTAAACATTAGAAATAGGGTTCTGAAAACACAAAGCCGCTCGTATCGACATCAGTACCTGCCCCAATAGGTTTTGTCCGCGCCAATTGGCTGAATCCAGTGCCCGATCATCCTGTGCACCAAAGCCAATGCCCCAAACGAGATCGTAAGGTGAGGCCTCCGCTAAAATACGGTCATCGGTAGCTATTAATCGATCTTGGAGATCTTTATGCTGGGTAAATTTTAGATAATTCGCATACCAAACAACACCTACTTTGTGGGCATCCCAAGTTGCTGCATTGAACCCCTGTACCTGCCGCCCTAATTGTTGCTGCTTGCTAGGCTCTTGCTCTGCTAATATCTGCTGTGCAATAGCCTGATCCTTGAACAAGACCGCTTTCTTATACATCATGTACTGTTCACAACAGTTATAAGTGATACCATCAGGGTCAGTCATTTCACGAAGGGTCCACTGCCCAAATTGATGTTTCCAAAACAGGTAATAGTGATCAGTTTCCCGCATCTGCTATGATTAGTCATATGAAGAAGGTAAGCCCCAACCGGCTTACAGGCCTAATTTAACCATTTGCCAAAGCATACAAAACCGGCTTACTCGGGCTAGCATCTAAGACCATGCTGGTGATCTGATGCTGCAGCAAATAGAGGCCGTCTGGCACCTCCTCCGCCACATAGATCATTTCCGTAATAGTAGCTTGTTTGCGGACGTCATAAGGGTACTGCCAAAAAGTACGGTGAGCTGATAGCGCTCCACCATCCTCTTCCCTATCCACCGAAGGTAAGTCCAGTAACAGGTGTTCCACTCCATAATCTACCAGTAGCTGTGCTGCGTCCGCATGCAGATACGGTGGATTAGTTCCAGAATAATTACGACTCAGCTTTTGCTCATCATTAGGTAGTGTGCGCAGTACTACGGCCGGCACCTCTCCTGGCTTTAGCACCTCCGCTAATTGCGTGCGTTCAATTACCCGGTCTCCATTATCCTGCCTGCGCGGATAGATGCTGACCAGTCTAGCAGCAAAATGAAAGTTTTTTAAGCAATCGCCAAGGTAGTAAGGCTCCTTCGCAATATGTCCCACACATTCCGTATGCGTACCATTGCCGTGCGGATTGATCTTGACATTCATAAAATTGAGCAGGCCGCCCTCCGCTGTAGAGCCTACGAAATCACCGGCTACTACTGGACTACGCTCTGCCAACGGAGCATAGAAACAATTGGGGCCAACCCCATCAAATCGCAATGGAATACTGATATCAAGGGGCTGCTGCAAATCAGCAGTATACCCCTGTCCGGCAATGCGTAAATGTACCTTCATCTTGGCTGGGCTCTAAGGTTAAATCCAATCGTGGCTGTGCTTCGTCAACTCGTGCTCCACTTCTCCGGCATGCTTGGTCGTATGGGGCTCTACCAACATCAGGTGCACCTCTTGCCCATCCTTGGTACGGGGGCGATGCTCCACTCCGGCAGGAACTACAATCATATCGCCAGGGCCTAGTTCCACGGTGTGGTCTTCGAAGTCCATGTAGAGTTCTCCTTTCAAAATGTAGAAAAGCTCGTCTTCGTTAGCGTGGTTGTGGAATACAAAATCGCCTTGAATTTTAGCCAGCTTTACGTGTTGTCCGTTGAGATCAGCAACGATCTTCGGTGTCCACTTTTCCTCAAAGAGGTTGAGCTTTTCGCTAATATTGACTTTTTTCATGGTTGCGGATTTATCCCGTTCTCAGTGTATAGAGTTTGAAGGTTATAATTATCGTTTAATCCTTGGGGGCTCCGCTTTGTCCCACACTCCATGTGGTCCAGCGTCAGGCTATACAGGCGCTCCCGCTGGTCGGCCTTGCTATCCTTAGCCCTTGTGCCGTCCCGGCACCATGCTCCTGCCAGAGCAGTCGCGCATTTGGTTCCACACTACTACTCCCACTGTGAAGGAATTACAGCGGAATGAATTCCGCGAAACTGAGTTAGTCATTCCGTGTATCCTGTCCCCAATTGAGCTTACCTCGGATAGTATCCAGGAAGTCAAGGTCCTGTAAATTCACCAGGCGAACGCCAAAGTCGTTCTTTCGTACTGCCAGCTGGTGAGCAGCAGTGATGGTTTCAAAACGAGAGTCTAGCGTACAAAGGAAGTTCTCTGCTCGGCCCTCAATTTCGAAAGAAATGACGGCATCATCACTCATCACGATGGGACGCACATTGAGGTTATGCGGCGCAACCGGCGTAACAATAAAATTACCAGAACCCGGAATAATGATGGGACCACCACAACTGAGGCTGTAACCCGTAGAACCCGTAGGCGTAGCCACAATAATACCATCCGCCCAGTAAGAGTTGAGGTAGGCTCCGTTAATGAAAGCGTGGATGATAATCATGCTGGAGGTATCCCGCTTCAAAATGGTAAAATCATTGAGTGCAAACGGAATATCACCAAAGAGGGGCAAATTAGACTCCAAATAGATGGTCCGGCGCTCCTCCACTTGGTACATGCCGCGCTTGAGCTTGCTAATGGCTTCGCGGATCAGCTTCTTCTCAATGTTGGCCAGGAACCCCAGGCGTCCCAGATTAATACCCAGAATTGGCGTTTGGCTATCGCGCACGTGTGTAATAGCTTCTAAGATCGTACCGTCTCCCCCAAGAGTAATACAAAAATCAAAGCGCTTAACCGAAAAATCAACGTAGCCCTCAAATACCCCTACATCGCGCTGAAACTTGATTTTTCCGTGCAACATCTCCAGGTAAGGCGCATAGACGTAGGTATTGATCTGAAACGCCGACAAGGTATCAAACAACTCCTGCACAAACGGCAGGTCTTTATCCTTAATTCCCTTACTAAATACGATTACTTGCATGGACTTGGGGTACTATTCTTCGCTAGGGTTCATGAGGGTGATCAAAATACGCTCTATCCGGCGCTGACTGGTTTCCAATACTTTGAAACGAAAATGTTCAAGCAAGATTTCTCGATCTTTTTTCGGCATCCGTCCCAGGCGTTCCAAGATAAGACCACCCAAAGATTCCGAATCACCTTTAATCTGCTCAAAGCGCTCACTATCAACACCGATGATTCTCGCTACATCATTCAGTAACGTTTTGCCTTCGAAAACATAGTTGAAATCATCAATTTTTTGAAAAACCACATCTGGCTCATCGTCAAATTCATCTTGAATTTCCCCTATGATCTCCTCCATTATATCTTCGAGGGTTACGATTCCACTGGTGCCGCCATATTCATCCACCACTACCGCCATGTGCATACGTTCCAGCTGGAAATCACTGAGCAAATCATTGATTTTCTTGGATTCTGGTACAAAGAGTACGTTCGTACGAATCAACTCCTGCCAGGGAAATTCGTTGCGTTCCTTGCGGTGCATGAGTAAGTCCTTGGCGTAGAGAATGCCCACCACATTATCCGCATCTTTCTCGTAAACAGGATAGCGTGAATAACCTGATTCTTTGATGACCGCCAACACATCATGAAACTTGGTAGTATCATCTAAGCCTACCACATCCACCCGGGAACGCATGATCTGTGTGACATTGACCTCCGGAAATTTAACAATGCGTTTGAGGATATCTAGATCTTGCTCACTATCCTCCTCTTGAGAGACCGTTAGCTCAATGGCTTCGTCGATTTCTTGTTTGCTCGTCATACCCACGGCCGTTTGCCGATTGGCTAGGCGGCGTTCTAGTCCGTGCGACCAGTTAACTAACAACTGACTTGGGCCGGAGAAAATCTGCATCAAAAAACTCAAAGGCCCAGACATGAAGCGGGAAAGTCGAATACTATTGATAGTGGCGTAAACCTTGGGGGTAACTTCTCCAAAAAGCACCAGAAGCGTAGTAATTCCGGCTACCGCAATAAGCCAATAGATAGCGGTTGAAATGTTGGCCTCCGGGTAGGAAGTAAACCAACCTAAGGATTGCTGTATCCATTGCGCCCAAGCCATGGTGTGTGTCTCTGTGAGCACCTGACCCACCACAATTTCAGCCAGGAGAACAATGGCAATATTGATGAAGTTATTACTAATCAGAATAGTCGCAAGTAGCTTTTCCGGTTGTGATAACAACCAGACTACCCGCCGGCTACTCGGCAGTTGTTCTTCCTGGTCCAAGCGTTCCAAATCGTTAGGCGAAAGCGAGAAATACGCAATCTCAGAACCCGACACCAAAGCCGAACACAACAGTAATAGCATTAACCCCCCAAAACCTAAGCTCAATTGCCAAAAAGCATTTACCCAGAGTAGTTCCTGGAAGGAGAGTATGGCAGTGATGATGCTTACCGGTTCGGGTTCCAATCTTTACGGATTAATCTGAAAAACTGCGGCCGATAGACGACTAGAATGGGAGGTCGTCGTCAGCGCCCGTTTCTGGCGCGGGTGGTGCCTCATTAGCAGGTGAAGCGGATACGGCACCGGTTTGTTGGGTAGCTGGCGTAGGCATATCTGAAGCCGACGGAAAGTAACCGCTACCACCGCCACTGTCTCCGCCTTCACGGCGGCTGATCGAGCGAAAATAACTAGCAACTACCTCGGTAGTACGCCGATTGTTACCGTCTTTATCTTGCCAAGAACGGTGGGTTAGCTTGCCTTCCAGGTAGATCTGTGAACCTTTCTTAAGCTGAGATTCTGCCCGCTCCGCCAAATTCCGCCAAACCACAACATCGTGCCATTCCGTTTGTGATTGCCACTCTCCAGACTTGTCTTTATAGTTTTCGTTGGTCGCTACTGAGAATTTTGCAACTACCGCTCCATTTTCCAAGCGACGCACTTCGGGGTCACGACCAAGATTACCGATGAGGATGACACGATTTACCATATATTGGATAGGATATTTTATGTGATGATGAATATTAGAAATTCATCAGAGCTTAAGATTAAAATAAATATAACAGATTATCATCGAAGTACCAACCGATGATTTTTGGAAAGGCAAAATTACGGCAATTTTCCGGCTTCACCAGACTAAAATTCTCCGGCACTTGAGGAGGCTCATCTGCCAGATAATCCAGCTCCCAGAAATTAGCAATAATGCGCTGATGTGTTAGCTCTTGCTTGCGCGGCCCAAGCCGCCGATGGAGCTGCACTTGGTCTCCTGACAACCACTCCGGCCAGCCCTCATGCCTAAGTACCGCCGACCATTCATCTACTTCTTCGGCCGTTTCCACTAAAGGAAACTGGTAGAGGTTTTGCCAGATGTCTTTACCCCTTCGTTTTTCTACGATCCGAAAGTTGGATCCTCGCACCACTAAATAGTTGAAGTAGCGCGTACGGCGCTTCAGCTTTTTGAGCTTTAACGGACGTTCATAGACTGTTCCATTAGCCAATGCTTCACATTCTGTCGCCAGCGGACAGGTCTTACATTGGGCTGCCTTGGGAGTGCAAACTGTAGCCCCAAAGTCCATGATGGCTTGATTGTAGCGGCCAGCCTGTTTCTCGTCTAGCAAGCGCTGCGCTAAAGCTGCAAAGTACTTCTTGCCCTCGGTGGTATCGGATGCCCCTTCATAATCAAAATAACGGGACAGAACACGGTAGACATTTCCATCCACCACCGCGTGGGGTAAGTTATAAGCAAACGAAGCGATGGCCGCCGCGGTGTAAGGACCAACACCCTTGAGGGCCAAGATTCCCTCGTGGGTAGTGGGAAAAACACCACCTAGTTCCTGATGGACATATTTTGCCGCAGCGTGAAGGTTCCGCGCCCGAGAGTAATACCCAAGGCCCTCCCACATCTTCATGACTTCATCTTCGGGAGCCTCGGCTAAATCAGATACCGTTGGGTAGTGCGTGCTAAACTTTTGGTAATAAGGTAGGCCTTGTTCGGCCCGGGTCTGCTGTAAAATAATTTCTGACAACCAGATCAGGTAGGGGTTATCAATGTGTTTCCACGGCAGTGGTCTTCGCTCTGGTTCGTACCAATCTAGGAGAGTAGTTGTAAAAAAGGCTTCAGCAGACATGCCGCAAAGATAAAATAGAAGGCGGCAGCGAATTACTAAAATTCACTGCCGCCGTTCCGGTTGGGGATATACAATTAAGTCTTGCGACTTGATTTTACTGTACTTCGATATCTTTCTTGAAGAAGTTGAGCTGTCCGTAGCTCTTCTTAATCTGGCCTTTCAAATCCTTACGAGCGAAGAAAATGCGGCTCTTCACTGTTCCCAAAGGAAGCTCAAGATAATCGGCAATTTCCTGGTATTTATAGCCCTGATAGTGCATCAAAAATGGAATCCGGATGCTGTCATCCAGCCTGTCGATCATTTTGGTGAGCTCTTTCATCATGATGCTACTTTCTGCTTTATTACCAATCGCATTCTTACCAGAATTTATATAGTACTGGTTATCGGTAGAATCCATGATGGTGTTAGCCTTAACCTTTTTACGGTAGTTATTAATGAAGATGTTCTTCATGATCGTAAAGAGCCAAGCCTTGAAATTGGTACCAGGACGAAACTTTTCACGATTGGTCAGAGCGCGAAAAGCAGTCTCTTGATATAGGTCGCGTGCATCTTCTGTATTCTTCGTCAAGCTGTAGGCAAATGATTGCAACAGCGTGCCCATCTCATGTAAGCGGTTGTTGAATTCAAGTGTAGACATAATCTGCGGACTCTGGTTAGGTTAAACAAAATGGAATCCCTTTTCCAGTTGTTGAATCAAATTTAGGGCTTCTTTAAACAAAAACCAAAGTTTTTTCGGCTATTCTTGGCATTTCGAGCCATGCCCTTGTGCAAAATTATGCGTTCTTAATTTCACACCCATTGATTATCAGCATTTTATGATAATCAATACATGTAATTACATTAGTCTTATTTTTTCAAAAAAAAATGAAAGAAAGGGCATTTTGTTTAACCTTTAACTACACAAAGGGGGTGTATGCTAAACAAAACAGGCGTTTTGGACCTATTTCTGGGCCTTAATGATTAACAAAGTAGCCACGGCTCCAAAGAAAATGTTAGGTAACCACACACTTATGGCTACGGGAAGGGCTTGCCCTGCTGCAAAAACAGAGGCAAAACGAGAGAGAATGAGGAAGAGTGCACCCAATAATATACCAACCGCCAGGTGTATGCCAAGGCCACCACGAACCTTCCTACCTGCAACAGCAACGCCGATTAGCGTAAGTATGAGCACCGTGACTGGTTCGGCAGTTCTACGCCAGAGTTCGGCTTCGTATTTGGCCGTATTCCCAACCCCACGGGATCGCTGCTTATTGATATAGCGCGCTAGTTCAGCGGTCGTCATCTCCGCGTGTTGGTCTTTATAGTCGATAAAATCTACTGGTGCCATATTGAGCGTAGTGTCCATTTGTTCACCCTGTCCACTGATGATGGTTTCATTTAATCCATCAAAAGTGCGAATCTCATAATTGGCCAGGCGCCACTTATCCGGAGCCTCTAACCATTCTGCACTGCTAGCCTTGAGTAGGTACACCAACTCGTTCTCTGAGAATCGCTCCAGTCGAAATCCTCGGATCGTGCTATCGCGACGGCGCCAGAAATTGATGTAGGCTTTGGTTTCAGGATCGAGGAACATATGGATATTCCGCTGCTTGCCCTGATCTCGATTGGGGTCAAAATATTTGCGCTCCAGCTCCATCCGTGTCTTGGTCCCTTCGGGAATAAGGTAATGGCTACCGGCAGCGTGGATGGCCGCGATGAATACGGCACCTACTAAATAAGGCCGGAGTAAACGCCCAAAGCTCACACCTGCATTAAATATGCTAAGGATCTCCGAGTTATTGGCCATTCGTGAAGTAAAGAACACCACCGAGATAAGTGTAAAGAGGGGAAAGAGCAGGCCATATATAAAAATGACAAAGTTGGGGAAGTAACCAAAAACGATCTCCGACTTGCTTATATCCGACTCAATGAACTTCTCCACTTTTTCACTGAAGTCGATGATCACGGTGATCATCGTAAAGATCAACACCGTGAAAAAGAAGGTGGACATGAACTTCCGCAATATGTACCAGTCGATCTTGGTCATAAACGCTGCTGTAACTTCGGTACCATTTTGTCTTTCCAACGCGCAAAGTCCCCCACTTGGATATGCTCACGCGCTTGTTTAACCAACCACAAAAAGAAAGCTAGGTTGTGAATAGAAGCTAACTGCCCGCCCAATAGTTCGCCACTGTGGATCAAATGCCGTAAATAAGCCTTGGTATGAAAGCGACTTGTCGGGCAGGGGCCATCCACATCAATCGGGCTGTGATCGTTTTTCCACTTGAGGTTTTTGATATTCATCTGCCCATTGCGCGTATACAGCAGGCCGTGGCGCGCATTGCGTGTAGGCAGCACACAATCAAACATATCTACCCCCAGCGCGATACATTCTAACAAGTTAACGGGCGTACCCACTCCCATTAGGTAGCGAGGCTTATCCGTCGGTAGAATATCACAACACAACTCCGTGATGCGGTACATATCATCTGACTTCTCCCCTACCGAAAGCCCGCCAATGGCATTACCGGGTCGGTCAAAAGAAGCGATTGTTTCGGCAGAAGTCCGCCGTAAATCTTCGTAAGTACTCCCCTGAACAATCGGAAATAAGTTTTGCGTGTAACCGTATTTATCCGGCGTGGTATCAAAATGGTCCACACAGCGCTGCAGCCAACGATGGGTCATCTCCATACTGTCCTTGGCGTAGCGATAATCACAGGGATAAGGCGGGCACTCATCGAAGGCCATTATAATATCACCTCCGATACTGCGCTGGATATCCATCGCCCGCTCCGGCGAAAAGAAATGCTTGGAGCCATCAATATGCGATTGAAAAGTCACTCCTTCTTCCTTTATCTTACGGCGATGCGCTAACGAATATACCTGATAGCCTCCACTATCAGTGAGGATCGGCTTATCCCATCCATTGAAACGATGCAACCCTCCCGCATCTTCCAAGACCTCCGTTCCCGGGCGCAAGTAGAGGTGGTAGGTATTGCCCAGAATAATCTCCGCGCCAATATCCTGTTTCAACTCTTGCATATGTACCCCCTTCACGGAACCCACCGTACCTACTGGCATAAAAATGGGCGTCTCAATCTGCCCGTGGTCAGTGATAATAGTCCCCGCTCTGGCCTTAGAACCAGGATCGGTATGCTCTAGTGTGAAACTTAGTTTTGCCATAGATTAAAGTAGCGGCCGCAAAGGTATGGAAAAGATTCGCACTGCGGGCTCACTTCGTTCGCGGTGTAAGTTCGCTGCGCTCACGGGGGAAGCTCCCTGACGGTCGCGGGAGTAGCTCACGATGTTCGCGGGGGTAAGCTCCCTATCGGTCACGGGGGGAATTCGCTGCGCTCATGGGTTTGGCTCGTTACACTCGCAGGGAAGTTTGTTGTGCTCACGAATTTTGCTCACTTTATTCTAGGTATTTGCCAATAGAGTCGGATAGAACACAACCGACTACACCTGCACCAACTCAGCTACGCACATACGAGAAATCTCCTAACAACCACTGGCGAGTTCCCTCCGCGAACATCGTGAGCTTCCCCCATGAGCACGCAGTGCGAATGCAACCTGCCAAGCACTTCCGAAATGATCATGTGCTTTTCTTTGCCCTTGCTAAGTCTCCCCCCAACCTTGCTTTAGGTCTACTCTTCCTCCTCGCGCGCTAGAAACTTGAGTAGTTGTTTGTAGAATTTCTGGGTGCCTTCTTCCAATCGTGCCTCTTCTACAGGAATATTGGACAGGATTTCTAGTAGCACATTGATGCGGCCTTCTACATCGTAGAATTTATTGATCACCGCAATCTTACGGTCCTCCACAATGCAGTAGCCCGAATTGAAGCTGCCTTTCTCGTAACGAACGGTGTATTCGATCTCTTTGAAGAGCGTTTCCAGTTTTTTCAGGTTGTGGCGGGTATACTTCATGCTATCAATCCTTCTCCTTAATAGGTAAGGGCGTAAAGATAGTTCGATCAGTGCAGAAGGGGAAATTAATAAGTCAGGGCACCCATCTGTCATTTCTTACACCCTATCGTAAACGATTATCCTTTACTTTTGTCATTCTGATTAAAGGCCAATGATTTTCCGAAGTTAAAGGATAAGATAAATTGATCATTAACCGTTCAGATTGACCATTAGTACAGGTTATGCAAAAGCCAATCCAAATGAAAAACATACCGCATAAGTCCTTCCTTACTGCTTTATTCTTGTCTTTGTTCTGCCTGGCCCTGGTGCCTGCTCATAGCCAGACCTTCTCGGCTATGCTTGTGGGAGGGTTCAACCTTTCGCAAATCGATGGTGACAAGCTGGGTGGATTTAACAAAATTGGTTTTAATACCGGTGCACGCGTGAGCGCACAACTCAGCGAGCGTTGGCACTTGAGCACCGAGTTCTTATTTAGCCAACAAGGCGCTAGCCGGGTTCCCACGGATGATATCTCTTCTCAGTACGATAAGATCCGCCTGAACTTTGTAGAAGTTCCCATTATGATCAATTACAGCGACTGGAAAATCCTAGCCAGTGCCGGCATCAGCTACAACCGCTTAATCAACTATGAAGTGATCAATGACATTGGGGAAGACATCACGGAACTAGAAGTTTACAATGAAGATATCCCGGCGCTGGTACTGGGAGCGACCTATAAATTCTCTGAGAAGTGGGGGCTCAACTTCCGCTGGTCACGCTATCTGCGAACCTTGCTTCCCCCCGATCCCAATCCTACTGTGGAGAATGTAAACTTTATTGGACGTACCATTGGCATACGGCTGTATTATTACTTGTAGCAAATCCGTTACCTTTGAAGCCATTGTCAACGTATCTGACTGTACATCATGCAAAGATTCTTACTCCTCGGACTGTTTTTGATGAGCCTAGCTCTTCTACAATGTGAAACCAAGCAACAAGAAGGCACCAGTGAAACCACCGAAACGACCACGGCACCTAATACAGAGCAAACCGTTACTCCACCAACTACCACAGAAACGGTAAGCAGCCCCTACCCTAGCATCACCCAAGAGAAGATGATGCACCTTTATAATAATTGCGACTACATCGACTTTGTATTCTACAACTTGAAGTTCTCGATGAGTCAAAACAAGCAAGATGCCATTCGCAATACGCTTGGCGGTGTATCTACTACTCCCGCGAAGGTCATTGCTAGTTGCAAACCAGTGGGCCGCGTATTTTTTCAGGTAGATGGTAAAAATGCTGAGGAAGCCGATCTGTTTTTTGGTAATTCCTGCCTGTATTACCTCTTTTTGGAAAACGGCACTTATGCCTACGGCAATCAGTTATCCGAAGGTGGCTATAGCTTTTACCAGCGCATATTCCAGCAAGGAGCCGCACAGGCAGCCGCCGCTGGTGCCCAGTAAAGCGTGAAACCTCATTTGGTCTTACTCTCCGACTTATGGGGTGCACAACAATCGGATTGGTGGGCACTTTACACCACTCTGCTCAGCCCTTTCTTTGAGTTATCCTGGCTAGACAGTTGTGCATTGGCAGCAATCAATACGATGCCCTATACGCAGGAGCACCTGCATCAGCAATTTGTCAACGGTGGAATAGATCAAGCCGTAGCTGCCCTAGTTCGCAAGAGTAAAGAATGGCCAGCAACCTGCACCATTCTCGCTTTCAGCGTCGGTGGTACAATTGCCTGGAAGGCCATTCAAGCCGGTCTGAATGTCAATCAGTTTTTTGCGGTTTCCGCCACTCGCTTGCGGTATGAGGAGGTACCCCTTTCGGTAGACGGTGGCTTGTGGTATGGAAGTGAAGATAAATTTCGCCCTAGCGCCGAATGGCTAGCGCAACAACAGCTCTCCATCAAGATTCTTGCTAAATACGGGCACAAATGCTATCAACACAAGTTAATCGCTCAGAGTATCGCAGAGCAAATCATTAGTCATATTAGGTAGGTACGAGCATTCATCAAAACGAACAGCATGAGGGAATTTAGAAAGACTCCAAGACTGAGTGGTTGGCAAAAATTCTGGAAAGCGCTGATCTCACTCATTTACCCGATGAAGAAACCGCCATTCAATGGTACGGGGCATCATGACAGAATGAAAGCAAGGAGAAGAAAAACGAAGTTTGATCGGTGGTAAGAATCCTGCTCAGGCCTCACGAAATCTAATTGGTTGAATTACCACATTTCTAATCAAGCTGCTATATTAATAGTATACTTTACGTAATCATGCTTTTGAAGAAAATGGTACAATACTGCCCGTCATTCTCGTAGAATTGAGCTGGGGTATTCATCGCTATTCATTATCTAAAAATATTTGGCACAGTACATCTAGATTTCCTTTGAATTAGCCCCGATTGGGTAGAAGAAGAATTGGAACGAGCGCTTGAAAACGACCTTTAGATGATAGTAGCGAGCGCTAACCACTAGTATATTATTGGATAGATAGACCACTCTATATTGCTCTCATTTTTAGGCTATGGACTAACAATTTGAGACTTATTCAAGATCACCCGTTATGTATTGGTAGGATTACTTGCTTATGGAGCCCTGGTATAAGCTTACGGGCGGAGCGCCCAAAACCAGATTTGGCTGCCATCCAAAAAAGAAGCCAATACTTATGAGGATAGCAAATGGAAACCACCAGAAAGTACTGATCGTTTTGCTGTTAATTGGGACCTACATCCATAACGCAAATGCTTGTATTTGTCTTACCGCAGAATTCGAGGATGAAATAAAGGTTGCAGATGAGATTTTCCTCGGAAAAATAATGAAGGCAGAACGCTATCTACTTGGGAAGCGAGAAGGCATGCAAGGTGAGGAGCTGGTTTTTTGGGGCTGGAGATACTATTTTGAGGTTGAAAAGAAATGGAAAGGAAATAATCAATCTGAATTCATTATCGAAGATAATGGCTCTAGCTGTAGTTCTCGCTTTGATGTTTTTGACGAAAAGATGCTAGTTTATGCCAGAAGAGGATTAGAAATAAGAAGACTATCAAAAGAAGAATCTAGTAAAGAAGAAGGGACTGAAATCATCCACACTTCGGTATGCTCAAGAACAGTCCATAGTGAAAGCACAAATGATGACAGTTGGTACCAAGAAGATATAGGCAGGCTAAATCAGGAGTTTTTGTGGGGCATCGACTTAGAAAGTGTAAAAGAAAAAAATGAAGGTTTGGTTACCACAGAACTCAACAGGGAAAAGATTTTTAAACCAATGATTTTTGTAGTGACAATCTTAGTGATATTGAACCTTTTTCAATTGATAAGCTATAGAGTAAAATCCCGTAACGCTTAATCCTCAAAACCATTCTTAGCAATCATATCCCGGTACCAAAGGGCCGAAGCCTTAGGAGTCCGTTGCTTGGTTTCAAAGTCAACGTAGTGAATACCAAAGCGCTTGCTGTAACCGGAAGCCCATTCAAAGTTATCCATGAAGGACCAGAGCATGTATCCCCTAAGGTTCACTCCTTCCTCAATGGCTTCGTGGCAGGCCGCCAGATAGGATTTGACAAAGTGGAGCCGATCTTGATCATCTACCTGGCCGTCCTTGAACTCATCTGGAAAAGCGCCGCCATTTTCGGTAATAATAATGGGTGGATTACCGTAGCGTTGCGATAGCCAATGAAGGAGTTTCTTACAACCCCAAGGCACAATGGCCCACTGCATCTTAGTCAATTGCCAGGAAGGATCTTGTTGTAAAACGACATCCTGGTCCTCTGACAAACCGCCATTACCGTATACATTACCTTGTACCACTTCCCCGCCCGAATCTGCGGCCAGCATGGTCGTGTAGTGGTTTAGTCCGAAGAAATCGCTAGATCCATGGATGAGGGCCATTTCCTCTTCACTGAAGGTGGGCAAGCGATCTCCAAGACGATCAATCATACATTGGGGATAGCGGCCTAGGTATACGGGATCGGCAAACCAGGACACAAAGAACTCCAGTGCACGTTCTGCGGCCTCACGATCAGTGGGAGTATCGGTGAGTGGTTCGCGCCAATCGCAGTTGTTGCTCATGCCTATTTGTCCAGCTTGTTGGGTTTTGAACTGCCTGCGGTATACATCAACGGCCTTAGCGTGTGCCAGTATCAGGTGATGCGCTGCCAGGTAGGGCTCACTATTGGATGTTCGGCCAGGAGCAAAAACACCTTGCCCATAACCCAGCACTGCTACTACCCAAGGCTCGTTCAGTGTGATCCAATTCTTGACTCGATCTCCAAAGTGTTCAAAACAAACGGCAGCATAGTCGGCAAAAGCATCGGCAATTTGTGGATTGAGCCAGCCATCCTTCTGCATCTCCAGTGCCAGAGGTAAATCCCAGTGGTAGAGCGTCACCCAAGGCTGAATGCCGTTTGCCAACAGCTCGTCAATAAGGTCGCTGTAGAACTGGATACCCGCTTGATTAATACTCTCGGTGGTACCATCCGGTAAAATTCTGGACCAAGCAATAGAGAAGCGGTAAGCATTTACGCCCAATTGCTTCATCAGCTGCACATCTTCGCGAAAGCGATGGTAATGATCGCAGGCTTCGTTTCCGGTTTCGCCCTCGTGGATACGGCCGGGAATTTGGGTAAAAGCGTCCCAAATAGAGGGGCCTTTACCATCGGCATTCCAGCCGCCTTCAATTTGGTAAGAAGAGGTAGCGGTACCCCAGATAAAGTCGGAAGGGAATGTTCTCATACTTACTAATATTTTGCCCCTGTGCTGCAGCAGGTCATTCTCTACGCAAAGGAAAACAATAGCACGCAAATTGAAGGAAAGAAGCAGGTCCGAAAAAAGCAGGAAAATGCAATACCTGCATACCAAGTTAGTGGTAAAACACATCGCAATGCGTCTTGTCGACTGCAGCTATTTATTTCGGAGAAGACCTAGTTTAGGAAACGACGAATAGCCTCAGATAATGTATTGGACAAGCTAGAAGCTTTCAATTCTGCTTCAATATCCTCGTTAGCCCGTGCCTTGTCCAGCAGCTGTCCTTTGTCTTCTTGGGGTAGAGAAAGGAAGTTGAGTAAGTTCTGCTTTGGATTGTCTTTTGCCAATTGGAATTCCAGATCTGTGAAGGTGCGCCCGGTAAGGTTTTCCAATGCTCCTTTATCCTCAAAGAAAACGGCTTCTATTTCCGGACGTTGCATCAGAATAGCGAAGCGATCATCAGTGGTACTGCGGTGCATGTAGGCGCGGATGAAATCTTCGCGCTCCTCCACATCTTTTGGATCATTGAAATCGGCATCTACCACTAGAATAGTATTAGCTTGGTGCCGGGCCGAAAGAATAGAGCGTGCCAAAGAAAGAGCTGAAGAATAGCCACCGGCAGACATCACCTTCACCTTGTCGCGGTACTCGCCGGGCAGGACCATTTCCACCAACTCCTTGTCGAAGTCCCACTCGGTGACGATATATAATCCATTCAGGTTATTCATCCGTTAATAACTCAATTAAATTAAAATCCGGTCTTCCGGACATTACACACTCTTGATATTTTTTCTCGAGGCCTCTACAAAAATAGCGATTTTTCAACGAAAAGTCAATATCGTATTGTTCCCACAGGAGGATGGTTTGTGGTGCCAAATGCTCCGCCAGGATCTTCGCTGGCTCAGTGTAACCAGCCATACTGAAGAAGCAACCAATAACTTGTGAAGGCCGATTCAACAGTCGATTGCGCAGCTTCGCAATCGGATCAAAATTAATCGCACTCTTTACATCTTTGCACTCCACGAGGGCCACAAAGTTCTCCCAAAAGATAAGCCCGTCAATCTGTTCGATGACTTCACTTTGTTTATGCACCTCGAAAGGGTAAACGACTTTAGCGCCCTCCAATTCAAAGCCGCGCATGATCAGATACTCCAAAGCCTTGCCCGGTGGCCAGGTAGGTCCCGTCTTCTTTCGGCGAATTTGCTGCCAGAAGTTTTGCAGATCAGACCAATCCATTTCCTGCACCAGCTCGTAATAAAAGGTCGATTTAGGAGTAGACAAAGGAAGTTGAATTTTGCGTGGGCTAATATCGTAAAAATACACTTGAAATTAGTCCATTCTAAACTAGGTACAATGGCCCCTGAATAGAAGTTCCAAAATTCTACTTCCCTACTACTGAAAAAGTCGTTTTTTCGTTGCTTCCCGACCGTCCTTAGACAATCGTAGGCTCCGCTGCCGGACTTGCAAGTCCGATCATTTCCAAAAACGGATTATCAAACAAGCGCTGCTGTTCTTCGGTCATTAGTATTGATCGCTGGCGTAGCCACTCATTGACGTTCTCACCGCACATGTGCTCCTTCCGTAAAAATCCACCTCATCACTTACTATTTCAGGTTCTACAACAGGTTAAACGCATCAAAATCACCTCTGCCCATGAGAGCAGTATTCTGTAACTTTAAGGTAGTATTCCAAATATGGCGTTTGTTCATTTTTGTCAATCGCAACAAAAACGAACCAAAAAATGCTCGTCCCGCTAAACTCCCTCCGGTCAAACAGTACCGGGACACCCACCCGCCACACATGATAGTGCAAAAATTACAGTGCTTTCCATTTGATGCGTTTAACCTGGTTCTACAATCGTAAGCTAAAAATGTGCCTTCCCGGTACTATCTTCGCAGCGTGTACCACTTTGAGCATCAAGCAATGGCTACCCGTTTCCAGCTTACTATTGCTGGAGAAACGGCCGACTACGCTGCTGGAGCAGCGGACCGCTGCTTTGCGCGTCTTGATTATTTAGAAAATACACTGAGCCGTTTTATTCCCGATAGCGAAATCAGCAGGATTAACCGGCTCACCGCTGGTCAGGAGTTGATGCTGGAGCGCGAAACCTGGAATGTACTGCGCCAGGCCATCGAAGTACAAATGTGGACGGGCGGCACTTTTGATATTGGAGTCGCGGAGCACGTTGACATTTTTCGTGCGGGTAAACAAGGTATCCTCAATGCCTACGAAGTGGAACGCGCCCTGGAGCAAACGCAAGCCACCAAAGCCGCAGCCAGCCTGTATCTTGATCCCGAACACCCTCGCCTATACTGTGTACAAGCGGGTATGCGCTTTGACCTGGGTGGAATTGGGAAAGGTTATGCACTCGACCAACTGGGGCTATTGCTAGCGGAAATGGAAATTGAGAACTACACCATTAGCGCCGGAGACAGTACGCTACTGATACGTGGGGCCGCTAATACAGACCGAAGCAACTGGCAGTTCGCCATTGCTAGTGCCCAAGACCGGCACCTTCTCCTACTTACCGATATCGCCGTTAGTGCATCGGGTACCTTTCACCAGGGACACCATATCTTTGATCCTCGTACCGGACGCAATTCCGGAGTGAGCCAGTATGAGCGGCTCTGGGTAGCCAGCCCAATTGCCGCCTATTCCGATGCGCTTTCCACTGGTTTATTCCTTTTGCCACCCTCCGAAATTGCTGAGCTGGTAGATCAGTTAGCAGAAATTAGTTGGGTAGCCTACAGTCTGGAGGGGAAACTTACTTTTGTAGGCCCCGAAAATGTACCTTTAGATCCGTAACCATAACCGTGTCCATAATGCGTAGTTCTTCCAATCCTAATCGTCGCAAATTTATTCGTACCACTTCCGCTATCGGGGCGGGCTTAGTACTGGGGCGTCCGCTTAATTTGAAAGCCAGTACCATGTCTATCAATCAAAAGGTGCGTCTGGGCGTAGTTGGCTGTGGAGGGCGTGGCCGTGGAGTAATTTTCAGTAACATTCCCAAGATACCAAGTGCCCACTTGGTCGCCGTTTGTGATATTATCCCCTCACGTCGCGAGGACGCCGCGGCTCAATTCAAGGAAGATTACGGTGTCGAGGTGCAGACCTACGAAGACTTTTACGAAATGCTGGAAAAAGAAGAACTGGACGCAGTGGTACTAACCACTCCCGATTTCTGGCATATGCAGCATGCCGTTGACGCTATGGAGGCGGGACTGCACGTATACTGCGAGAAGGCCATGTCTAACAATATGGAGGACGCCCGTAAAATGGCAGAAGGCATGAAACGAACCGGGATGCTCCTGCAGATCGGTCGTCAAAGACGCAGCAACGATCGCTACCGGTTCACCCATCAGGTGCTTCTGGAAAAAGAAAATATGTTTGGCCGGCTCACCCACGCCGTCGGTCAGTGGAATCGCTCCCGAATCTGGACACAGCAACCTAATAAACGGGACAGGTTCAAGATTAAGCAGTTGGAACGCTACGGTTTCAAAACGGTAGACCAAGTCTACAACTGGCGCAACTATAAAGAACTGGGTGGTGGCGTAGTATCCGATTTAGGCTCCCACCAAATTGATATCTTCAACTGGTTCCTGGGCGCCTACCCACATACGGTATACGCCACCGGAAACAACTCTTATTTTAAGTACGAGCAGGCCGACACCATGGCGACCATACTGGAGTATGATACGCCGAAAGGACCAGCTATTGGTATTTACGAAAATATCTCTAACTCCCGGGCTATTGGTGTATACGAACGCTTCATCGGTGATGATGGAGCCTTTATCATTTCAGAAGGCAAGGACAATAAGATCTACCGCGAATCAAGGGTAAAGGCCAAGCGCTGGCAGCGATACATCGACGCCGGTTACATCTCCAACCTAGCCGATATGCAAAAGTACCGGGAAGAAGAAGTTGGTGACTCCGGCATCAAGGAAACAGCACCGCAGATCAGCTATGACATCAAAAACATGGTAGATATGGACCGGGTGTACAACTTACAAGCTCACACGGCCCACCTTTACAATTTTGTGGAGACTGTACGCGGTGAAGAAACCCTCAATTACGATGCTATCACCTCCTACAAATCGGAAGTTTGCATCTACAAGATTCACGAAGCGATAAACGCCAATGGGGGCCGAATCGTAATTGATCCTTCTGAGTACGAAGTATAAGTAAAGTGAGCGTGGGCCTGCAATGGCTTTGCAATCATATTAGCCCCGTTCCAAAATCGTTAGAGTGGTAATATTCTTAGCTTACCCAATAATTGGGCATTAAGCTTTGCTAATGCTACCCCATCTATTCGCTACAGCTATCACAAGTACCGGATAGCACTAGATGCTTTTCTTCAATTTGGAATCCTTCTGGTGTTTTGACGTTGGGTAAAACCGTGTTTTCTAGGCAAACGGTTTTTTCACATTTCACACAGTGAAAATGAACGTGCTCATCATTATGCTTCTGTTCCAACTGTTGTTCTGAACCAGCAGCATACTTCGGAATACCACTATTATCGAATACCTGATGAATGAGACCTTTCTTCTCGAATGTACGTAGCGTACGGTAGAGCGTAATCCGGTCTATACGATCAAAATGCCGCTCTATATCGGCATTAGAAAGGGCTGTTTTGGCTGATGCCAGGAAAAGCTCCAGGACTTTATCGCGCACGAGTGTCACGCGCAGTCCGTACTTTTTCAAAATAGAAACAGATTGCTTTTCCATATTCGTTTGCTTAATCGTATTGGCAATAAGTAATCTGATCGTTAGCAAAATTCTATCGTGCCAAATGAAACTGCTGTAGGAAAAACGGCACCGCTATAAAGGCATAAACTTGGAAGAAAAGGAGGTCAGCCCGAGGGTGGGCTGCCTCCTTCAATTCAGGAAAAAAATCGAAATTGTGATTCTTAGATCTTGATGAAGCGCTTGTTCACCATCGCCTGACCAGCTTGCAACTGGAAGATGTAGCTACCAGCTGGCAACTGACTCAGGTCAATTTCGGTCTCTTGTGCACTGTAAGATTGTACTACCTGTCCGGTCATGGTGATGATGCGTACCTCCAGTGGGTCATTGATCACCTCTTCCGTATTCAACTGCCAATTCAACAGATCACGTGCGGGGTTAGGCGCAAGGATCAATTGTGCCTTCAAGCGATCTTGCAGATCATCCACATTTACCAGGATACTGTTGATATCAAACGTCAGGTCAATATCGGTACCACCATCGTTGATAGTGGACATGTCCGACTTAATACCTGGCTGGTGCTTCAAGACGATCCGGAAGGTACCGCTATTCATCATATCACCGGCAGTCCAGTTGGTTGACAGACCTACTGGCAAACCGTTTTCGTCCATATCATTGTAGTTGATATCATCATCGCGGTTGTCGGCATTACCGTCTCCAGTAGGGCTAGCGAAAAAGTCGTTGGTAAACTCAAAGAAGAACTGGTGCTCATCATCTTCTTCCATGATCTCTTCGGTGATATCCTCACCTTCGATAGAGTTGAACAACTCTACGGTCAAGGTGTACTCTGTGCTCAAGTTCAGATTAATAGCATCAAGAATCTGCAAGTCAAGTGGGCCTTCACCATCTGGATCCTGGGCGGCAGCTTGAACTACTGGACCACCACCTGTAGGAGTAAAGGTCAAAGTAACATCAGTAATTACCTCTTCCTCGTTCTCACACGGTGGAGCATCTGGATCTTCGTTTACGTTGATTACAAATTCGAGATCGATATCAGTACCACCGTCTTGCGCAGTTGACATATCAGACTTGATACCGGGCTGGTGCTTAAGGATGATCCGGAAAGTACCAGTTGAAGTTTCTTCGTCACACTCTGTTTCCCAAGAAGTAGACAAACCTACTGGTAAACCGTTTTCGTCCATATCATTGTAGTTCAATGGATCATCGCGGTTATCTACGTTACCATCACCAGCAGGGCTAGTGAAAATCTCGTCGGTGAACGCAAAGAAGAACTGGTGCTCGTCATCTTCTTCCATGATCTCCTCAGTGATATCCTCACCTTCGATCGAATTGAACAGTTCAACAGTCAGGGTATACTCGGTACTTTCCAGGAGTTCAATGTCGTCAAGAATCTGTAGATCAAGTGGGCCTTCACCGTCTGGATCTTGGGCCGCAGCCGTAACCGGAGTACCACCATCAACTGGTGTAAAAGTCAAGGTAACATCAGTGATCACCTCTTCCTCGTTCTCACATGGTGGTGCATCTGGATCATCATTTACATTGATTACAAATTCCAGGTCAATATCAGTACCACCGTCATTTACAGTCGACATATCAGACTTGATACCGGGCTGGTGCTTCAGAATTACGCGGAAGGTACCCGTAGAAGTTTCTTCGTCACATTCTGTTTCCCAAGAAGTAACCAAACCTACCGGCAAACCGTTTTCGTCCATATCATCATAGTTCAATGGATCATCGCGGTTATCTACGTTACCATCACCCGCAGGGCTCACGAAAATCTCATCCGTGAAGGCAAAGAAGAACTGGTGCTCATCATCTTCTTCTTCAATCTCTTCGGTGATATCCTCACCTTCAATAGAGTTGAGCAACTCAAAAGTTAAAACGTACTCTGTACTTTCTAGTAATTCAATATCATCGAGAATCTGAAGATCAAGTGGTCCTTCACCATCTGGATCCTGGGCACTGGCAGTTACGGGAGTACCTCCAGCAACTGGTGTAAAGATTAGCGTTACATCGGTAATCACCTCTTCCTCGTTCTCACATGGTGGAGCATCTGGGTCATCCTCAACATTAATCATCCAGCTTAAGTCGAATAGAGCTGTACCATCGCCTAGAGTAGAAGAGGCCGTCTTCATACCAGTCAAATCAGCCAACTGTACACGGAGCATTCCACTAACAGTGCCGTCCTCAGTACATTCGGTAGTTGTCTCATTGCTCAAGCCTAAAGGCAGGCCATTGCTATCCGTATCCAAGGTATTAACATCACCCGCGAAGATGCTACTCATGATCTCGAAGAAGATCTGGTGGTTCTCCGCATCGTCACTAATCTGGCTAGTAATATCATCTGATCCACTTTGCACCGCTACGGTCACCGCATAATCAGTACTTTCCATAAGGGTTACGGGGCCATCCACAGCCAACCCGCCACCGCTATCGCTGGCAGTAGCTACTACTGCTGAACCCGAGGTAGGGGTAAAAGTAAGCGTAACGCCAGTAATATTGTCCAACTGGGCATTAGCTGTCCAACTGAGCATCAAGAGCGTGCTAAGTAGAAAGTAAAACTTGTTCATATCGTTACTTTAAATGAAACATGATCGCAAATATAATCAGTTTTGCAACATCATTGCATTAGCAACATCATTGCAAAAGCATTAATGTTAGAGGGCTTGCAAATGTTCATAAATGCAAGACTTTTGTTAGATATTTATTGTGATGATCTGAAATAAATCCTCGGTCTATAAGCTTGAAAACCAGACGAAAAGGCACTGTAGTAATTTTTACTACCTAATTATTGTGACTGATAAAAACCTCACCACTTATAAATCACATAGATGATCAGCTACAGTTACTATTTCCATTTGGGTAAGCTCCGTTTTTGCTGATCTTCATCGGTAGCTTCAAATGGAATATAGGGTGTCTCCTCCA
Organism: Bacteroidota bacterium; assembly: GCA_039816955.1. Taxonomy (GTDB): domain Bacteria; phylum Bacteroidota; class Bacteroidia; order Chitinophagales; family Saprospiraceae; genus Lewinella. The sequence continues at coordinate 28,771 of JBCBWU010000002.1, read as the reverse complement.
ACATCCATTTCTCAGCCTCATCACCTTTCAGATAATGATCAAAGTAGGCTTTTAGTCTTCTCTGGATATCCAGGCGATTTTCCTCCTTTCTCAAGCCATGGCCTTCACCCACATAAGAGAGAAAGACGACTGGTTTTTTCAAGAAGCGAAGAATGCTGTAAAATCCAAAAGAGTGCTCCCATTGCACTACCTTATCTGCTGTACCATGATACAGCAACAAAGGTGTATCCATGGTTTGCGCACCGAAAACTGGCGACTCAGAGATATACATCTCCGTGTTTGAAGTGGGATCTGCACCAAGCCTCCCCTGCCCTACCATGTAGTAGTCTTGCTCGTTACTACCATCCCGAACGATATCGATATTGAAGCCCTGAATAAGATTACTCACCCCAGCCCCCGCTGCAATGGCCGCAAAGCGGTTGTCCTGCGTCGACATATACATGCCACAGTGACCACCAAAACTGAAACCTTGGTAACCTATTTGTTCTTCATTTACATAACCCAGTTCGATTACCTTTTCAATGGCGGCATCGATACATTCGTGCATATCCGAATGCGGTGTTCCAACATTAAAATGGATATCAGGGCGTAGAAAAAGATAGCCGTCGGAAACCAACAGCATTTCCGGTGAGGTCGCACCATTCAAATAGGGCATCGGATACCTATACATGGTATACGATGATTTTTCGTAGGAATACACCACCATCGGCAGCTTTTGTCCTGCCTCATAACCATCCGGGATACTCAGCACCCCTTGCAAAGGCACGCCATCATCATTGGTATAATCGATTAAAATTCGCTTGCCCCAACCGAACGCTTCTTGCTGTGGGTTGGTATCGGTTATTTTCTCGGAGCTGGAAAAATCCAGTGTACTCAAATAGGCTTCGGGATAATTCTGGTAATCTCCCCGATGGTAAATAATCACATCAGCGTCTTTACTCTTGAGAATTTCTTGCCTACTCCACGGTTGCGAGAATGAGGCGGGGCCGTAAACCAACTCCGTCAGTTGCCCATCCTCAAGGCGATAGAATCCCGCATATTTGTTTTGGGTATGGTACGCATAAAGAAGGGTCGGAGCGGAAAGGTCGATGTAGCGATCTTCGATCTCCGGCTCATCAGCAAAGCTGTAATCTTCCAACCGAAAGCGAATAGAATCCTTAGCGGTAATGGATGAAGTGAGGTTCTCTGCTTTTGATTTGCCGTCAAGCGGTACCTGCCACAAATCATATTTGTGCTCAATAAGGACCGCATTCTTGTCCTTAACCCAGCCTACAAATCCGTAGTCTGGCACATAACCGTACTTGTCGTACTCTTTATTAACGAAGGAGACCTTCAAAGCCTCCGAAATATTCCGAGCTGAAGCATCCGCAAAATCATAGCACCAATAGTGCTGTCCGTCCCAGTAAACGACTTGCTCACCATCCGGGGACAACTCATAACCAGGATAGTACCACGAACCTTCCTGTGCTTCCCTGATCAGTGTTCTCTCTCCCGTCTTCAGGTCAATCCGGTAGAGGTCGTTCCGATCAATATCCCAGTCGGATATATACTTCCTATTGTCCGTACCAATGGCCCAACGGTCCGTTCCCTCGCTGCGCTCTAATTCCTGAATAGTCTCATCCGTTAGCTGAATAAGCCTATTGGAACTACAGGAAAATACCGCATCAAAAACTTCATCTTGCTTACGGTCATATTCCATAATGCGTTCCGATAGCAGCTTTTCATCTTGCCAGTGCCATATCTGCACGCTTGCCATTTCTTCGTCATTGGAATCTTCTTCGGCATCCTCTTCCTCCTGCTGATCGTACTCCTTGATCTTAATAAACAAGCGATCACCGTCCTCGCTCCAGATAATCTTGGAGGATGATCCTAATCCTGCGGCAAGTCCCATACCCTCGGTAGTGCCTTTAATATCTTTTGCTGGATATTCTGTGGTCGTACTCCTTTCCGAATCAGCTGCGTCGATCACTACCAAACTCAGAGTCGTTGGATCCACCTCCTCTTCCTCTTTGTTGTACTTAAGGGCGACCAGTGCGGTTTTATCACTATTCCAAGACAGATCCGAGTAAATGTAGTTACCCGTTTGGAGTGCTCTGGTCATTCTTTTAGTAGGATCGTAAAGGTAAATTCCGTTGCCGCGTTTATCCTCAGTGGCAATCGTGTAGATGATGTATGGCGATTCCTTATCCGCCAGGTATTCTCCGATATGACCAATGTAGTGCTCGCGGCGATTGGTTAAATCATAAATCAGCAGGCTACTTTTATCTTGGGTAATGAAGTAGTTGGCCTCCTCGATAAAGGAATAGTTAGCGTCCGATTCATACCTTACGGTGAACCCGGATGCAAGGTGTCGCAGTTCGATGAGGGTACTTTCCTCTTCCGCCTCGCTTGCTTCGTCCTCTTCTGCTTCTGGCTCAATTTGGTAGGCAATCCAATCTGACGAGGAGGAGAACCGAGGCTTACTACCATTCGGCACCTCATACTTTACCCCTTCGGTCGCACTACAGATGTACAGGACATCCGTCTGATTATCGTCCTTGAAATACGCCTCAATTCTTTGTTCCGTGACAGAATCTGCGGGAGACTCTGATTCATCGAATAAACTGTAGAGCGTAGTGTACCACTCCCCATTATCAGTTAGAGTAACGGAATGGGTACGCCATTGCCTGATGTCATCAAATGAGAGTACTGATTGTTCGGTTTGCCCAATCAGTTGGCTACTAATACTGATCGACAATAGCAGGGTTAAGCTCAGGCGCATTGGCTATGTTTTGAACAAGCGTTTTGAGATAGTTGGTATTCGTTCTCCCGCCAATGTAAGCCCACTAGATATTTATCGTGATAGTTAGCAAGAAATTTCGGCCCAAATCATCGGCAAAGTAGCGCAGACGATCCGTGTAGTTCCGGTAGCTCGCATCGAAGAGATTTCGTACTTCAAAACGGTACTGTAGTTTTTTCCAACGGCTCGACCACTGTAGGTGCGCAAGGAAAAAGCCCTCCGGTGGGTCTTGCAAATCAAAGTCGCGAGCATCATTGGCGAAGCGATCAATATCCTGTTGGAAAGAAAATAGAAAATCTTCTACTGTGATCGTACGTGGATGTTGGAAGTGTTCGAAAGTATAATCTAACGCAACCTTCAATTGTCCATCCGTCAACCAAGAAATACCCGGCTCGTAGGTTAGTCCGTAAGAAACCTCAGGTGGTGGTTGGGCAGCAAAAAAGTCATTCCGGGAAATTTGCTTCGACCACAAGAAACTACCTTTCACCTCAGAGCTAAACTTAGGAGAATGCGTCCACTGACTGCTTAAGTCAACACCCCAAAGCAAGGCATCCGTTTGATCATAGATAAAGAAGATGAAGGAACCCCGCGCGGTACGCGTAATACCACCGGGCTTAGAGTAGATAAAGTTATTGATGTAGTTGACGTAGCCGGTAAGTTCTAGCTGCATCTTGTCGTTGCGCACGTTGTAGGTGTTGATCCACTTATAACCTTGCTCTGCTGGCACCTCCCGATCTGTCTGATCCAGAATCCCTTGACTAGTAGTAATAAAGTCGCTGTCTTCGTTGATCGTGTAGCGCCACAGCCCGTATTCAATAAAGAAGGTGTGCTGGCCAAAACGATACAATTCCGCTACGTTTGGTGCCCGCCAAGCCGTACCAAAATTGGTCCGGAAGGTAGCACGATCACCCACTGGAACTTTAAGACCAATAGTCCCCGAGAAGTTTCGGTACAGGATTTTATTACGGTAGATGGTGTTATCTGGCTCCCGCCCAGTTATATCGGATTCCAATAAATCAAAGCGCACGCCCGCTTCTAATAGGGTTTCCCCTAAGTCAAGGGTCTCAATAAGGTAAATGCCCAGCCTTTGTTCATCATAATTCGGAATGAAGGGCACCGTATTCGTCCCCGGTTGGTTATCGTTGGCCTTTTCCAGATACTGCGCCCCAAATTTTCCGGATATCGCACCAATGGAAGGGTGGTTCCAATCTAGGTCAATACTTTGGGTACGCAGCTCCAAATCAATATTGGGGGCATCTCCCCGGCGCACTCCAAATTCCTGGCGCTTGTTAAACTGATTACCATACTGGATACGCAATGAGTGTTTCTCTCCAGTGAAACGTACACTAGCTTTGTACAGATCGTGTTCCACTGCCTGCCGGGGTTGCTGTAGATCATAAGTAAAGGGGCGAGTATACAATGGTGTATCCACAGCCAAGGCAAGTCGTAAATCGTCCAGGTTACCAAAGACTGATCCACTTAGTAAGCCCAGTTCCTGCTCGAAATGGCTGTAGCTAGCGGTAATATCCAGTTTCGCAAATGGGTGTACTCGCAGTTCACTGTAGTAACTGCTTTCCTCTTTACCAGTATTAGAAAGCAGGTAGCGCGCGGCGCTCAGGTCTCCTTGTTTGGCCCAGGAGCCTCCACCTAAAATAGTCAACCATTTGAAGCCTTTACTTATTTCCGCACTGCCTTCGCCCGCCTGACCATTGGAGCGGCCGTGCAAGCGCACTTTTGCCTTCACGGGGCTAGATAGCTCCACTTTGGAAGGATTAACGAGGACCACCCCGCCTAAGGCATCTGGACCAAAGCGGACTGTACCGGCCCCCTTAACCACTTCTATGTTATTAATGAGGGAGGGGTCAATCTCGGGAGCGTGATCTACCCCCCAGTTCTGAAATTCGTGCCGCAGACCATTATTAATGATCAGTACCCGATTACTGTGCAAACCGTGGATAACTGGTTTAACAATATTCTGTCCCGTTTTCAGGGTACCTACACCCGCAATTTCACTTACCGCATCGCCGAAAGATTCTGAAGCAACTGCTTCTAATTCCGCTCCGGAAATCCGATTGCTACCCACTGTAGCTAAACCACTCTGTAAAGAAGTAGCTTCTACTACCACACTCTCCAACAAGACACCATCGGGCGCCAAATAGATTTCCAGAAAGGGGTGGTGAAAATCGTGGTGATGTATAAGGGACTGATACCCCAAATAGCTGAACGCTAAGTCGTATTCCTGTTCGCAAAGTGCTTGGAACTCAAACTCCCCCTTATCGTTTGTCTCTGTTCCTTTACTGGTATCTTTTATTTGAACACTCACGAAAGCCAGCGGCTCCTTGGTTTGGGCATCAAATACTTGTCCTTGGATGGTGTAAGGACAGTCGGACGAAGTGACTTGTTGTGCCTTTGTAGTCCAGACCGTGAAGCAGAGGAGAGCGAGTAGATAAGATCGAAAGTACATAAGCATCAAAATATTGGGTTGGCAAAGATAACTGTTTCTGCAACAGAGTTGCATTTGTACAGAATTGAATTATTTTTGCAACAGCATTGCAAAAACAATTCGGTCCATGATCCAAATACGAAATGCGTCAAAATTGTTTAAAGACGTAGTTGCCGTACAGAACCTGAATCTCGAAGTTAAAGTCGGTGAAATTCTAGGGCTGCTAGGAGCAAATGGAGCTGGTAAGTCCACCACCATTAATATGCTACTAGGTTTTATTGCCCCTGATAATGGTTCCGTTACTATCCACGAAATGGATGCGACCACCCAAGCGGGGGAGGTGCGAAAGCTCGTGGGCTATATTCCGGAGAATGTAAATTTATATCCTTATTTATCAGGTCTAGAAAACCTGGATTACTTCTGTCGCTTGGCAGACTTAAAGTATTCGAAAAACGAACTAGAAAGCATCTTGGACACCTGTGGTCTGCAGAGCGAAGCGTACTATCAGAGAGTATCGGATTACTCCAAAGGAATGCGACAAAAAGTGGGCATCGCTATTGCTTACGCCAAAAAGGCATCCGTTTATCTTCTGGATGAACCAGCCAGTGGCCTAGATCCATTAGCCAGCAACGAATTGTCTGCCCTCCTGAAGAAGCTGGCAGCAGAAGGTGCTACTATTCTAATGGCATCTCACGACATTTTCCGCGTAAGAGAAGTTTGCCACCGTATTGGCATCCTCAAAAATGGAAGTCTGGTCAAAGAACTACGCAGTGAGGAGGTAAGTGCCAACGAATTGGAAAGTCTGTATTTAGAATACATGAAAAACTAGGTACCTATGTGGCAAATCATAAAAAACGAGTGGTCTGCACTGAGTAGAAACCGAGCGTTGCTCGGCATCAGCCTGGGCTTTTTATTAGTACTGCTTGTATCCGTAGTCTTGGGAATTCGTCAAAACAGCGAGCAAACCCAGCGCTATCAGCAAGCGCAGAAAGAACTCCGTGAACAGTGGGAGAACATTGAAGGCATGAACCCGCACGGGGCTGCGCATTACGGTACCTACGTTTTCAAACCAACTAACCTATTGAGCAGCCTGGACGATGGTGTAAATAGCGTTACGGGTAATGTACTTCGGGTAGAAGGCCACGTGCAGAATGAGATCGTCCACTCCGAAGCCTCACAAATGCAGGCGGTTTCGAAGTTTGGCAAGCTCAAAAGCTCCTTGCTCTTACAATACATTCTCCCACTCTTGTTGCTTTTCCTGGCCTTCAATAGCGTCAGTAGTGAGAAGCAAAGTGGCCGGCTCAAATTGCTGGTACTTCAAGGCGCTACACCTTCCAGTTTGATTTGGGGTAAAACCCTGTCGGTTTGGCTGTACGGCATGGCTCTGCTGACCTTAACCGTACTGGTCTATGCCATCATGAACATGGGGAGTATCAATGCCGAAATCGCTAATCGCACCCTCTTCTTTTACCTGTCTTACGCTTTGTACTATTTCGTTATCACTGGTCTCACCGTCCTTATCTCCGCCCGCTGGCAAAGCGCTACGGTAGCCCTGACTTCCATGCTCGGCGTTTGGATCCTGTGGACGATATTTTTGCCCAATATCCTGCTGAGTTCGGTGGAAAAATGGCACGAGCTGCCCAGCCGAAACGAGTTCCAAACGGCCATGCGAGAAGATCGTTCTAAAGGTATTGACGGCCACAATCCCGAAGATGAACGAAGTAAAGAATTAGAAGAACAAACACTCGCTGAATACGGGGTGGACAGCATAACACAGCTCCCCATCAACTTTGACGGCTTGGTCATGCAAGCGGACGAGGAATATGGCAACCAGGTATGGGACAAGCACTTTGGCCTGCTTCGGGAGGTTTTGGCGCAACAAAAACAAACCTATCAATGGGCGGGGATTTTCAATCCGTTTATCTCCCTGCAAAACGCCAGTATGGGTTTCTCGGCTAGTGATAACCTACACCATCAGGAGTTTTTAGTACAGGTGGAAGGTTATCGCCGCGGTTTTATCAAAATGCTGAATGACGAGCACGCTTTTGGTGGCTCCACGACTGGCGACTGGGGCTGGGAAGCAGACAATGCTTTTTTTCGGTCCGTACCCGATTATGAGTATCAACCGGCGAGCTTAGCTACCGTTTTCTCCAACTACCTAACCGACTTATTACTCTTAGCCGCCTGGACAATCATGGTGAGTTTACTTCTGATCTTTGGAACGAAAAAAATGCAAATCGTATGAAGATCCTGAGTATACTGTCCTACGAATGGAAGCATTTTGTTCGCAGCCCCTTCAAGGTAGTCGCGCTGTTACTTTTCGTATTAGCAGCAGCTTACGGGCTACATAATGGAGCAAGTCTTTATCACGGTCAAACAGCCGAGATTGAGCGGATCAAGGAAACCATTGATGAGAACCGGCAAGAGTACCTGGCCTACTACGAGGAAGGCAAAACAGGGCCAGAAAATGCCCCGTGGATAAACATGACTGAGCCTTTTTGGGCGGTCTGGTTTAACTACATCTACCATTTCAAAACGCCCTCACCAGCTTCAGTATACAGTATGGGGCAAGCCGAGCAATACGGCTACTACAAGCGCGTCACTTTTTGGGCCAGCCCATACGATGCTGATATGACCCAGGAGATTGCCAATCCAGAGCGGCTGCAGACCGGCACCTTAGACTTTTCTTTCGCCTTGCTTTTCTTACTTCCCCTTTTGCTACTGACCTTGTTGTACAATATCAAAAGTATGGAGGCCGAGCAGGGCTTTCTATCATTGATCGAAGTACAAGCGGCCTCTAAGCATACTTGGCTCCTAAGCAGGGTATCTTTCTACGTAGGTCTACTTGCCGTATTAATCTTCGGTTTACTATTGTATGGAGCCATGCTAACGGGCGTATTCTCCACCAGCTCGGGCGCCTTTGGCCAAATCTTACTGTATAGTTTACTCTATCTCTTGTTTTGGTCCGTGATCTATTACCTAATTTTGCAGGGTGGTGAAAGTATCCTCAGCAATACCCTCAAAATGGTGGGAGCTTGGTTGGTCGTGGCATTCATTTTGCCCGCGGCCGTACTGCAGTGGATCAGTATGGAAAAACCGGCTAATTTGATGACTGAGCTCATTGATGCGAAAAGAGACAAGCAACAGGAGTTATTTGACTTGCCAGACAGTATTGTTAGAGCAAAAATGATAACGCTATTTCCGGAAATTCCGGAAAGTCCCGCCGCCCAGGACAGTACCAAAATAGATGGAGCTTACAGTGATACTTATTCCGCCTTGGTGAACGAGCTAATGAAAGAAAGCATCGCCCCGATCGAAGCGGATAACGAAACGAAAAACCGCTTGGTGCGTAACAGCTATTGGGTGAGCCCCATCACCTTTTTCCAAAACCGTTTCAACGCCATTGCTCAAACCCACTATGATGATTATCAGAACTATCGCAACGAGATTCAGCTGATGATTGATAAGCAAATTCGCAGCATGTTGTTAGATACCTGGAACGCTACCGAAGTGGATAAGCAGAAGTTTTTAGATTACCACACCAGCCTTAAAATAGACGAATGATCCTTGATAGAGCTTTACCCGAGTCAGATATTGTTGGAGCTGCTGCCAGTACGCTCTGCGTAATACATTGCATGGCGACCCCACTGCTTTTTGTCGTACAAAGTTCTACTGTTACCGACTGCGCCAGTATTGGCCCAGGCTGGTGGAATGCCATAGACTATGTTTTTATCGGCATTACCTTTTTTGCGGTCTACTATTCCGTAAAGACGACCAGCGAACAGTGGATGAAGTACGCGTTGTACGGCAGTTGGGTAGTGCTGACTATCTTGATCTTCAACGAAAAATTTCACCTCCTGCCCATGGCGGAGATGTGGAAATACGGGGCGGCCTTTACACTAGTTGGCTTTCATTTGTACAATCGAAAGTATTGCCAGTGTGCGGATGAAGAGTGCTGTACGACATAGGTGAAGTAATCGGGGCAAAACCATTCCAGCCCCTGCAGGCACTCCTCGCACTTCCCAATTAGCGAACAACCGAAGTAATGAAATACTACCTGATTGGACTTGGTTTTTTGCTATTAACAGCTTGTACCGGTCCAACACCGAAAACGGAGGAGGTCCAAGAAAACAAGCCATCCCAATTAGAACAAGACTCCTTCTCCGATCAGGTCAGCATTGACTACGCCCAGCATTTTAGCGTAAGCTACCACTACCAAAAACGGACCCGCCATGAGCATGATGCCTACGACTGGTACGAAACACCAGAGGTGCGCCCGGATCTAGTGCTAGAAGACCTAGCCTCCATCCTCTACCCTCACCTACTACCCGAGCACGAGCTGCTTTTCTTTGCAAAAGTGAACCTGACGAAGCTATGAAAAACAACCTACTCCATCTGGTATTACTCCTGGTCCTCAGCGCTTGTGCACAAAACGAAGCCGCCCCCATTGAAGATGGAACACAGCAACAATCCACTACTGCACAAGCACAGGACTACTTCGAACATAAGGTGCAAGCTGAATATGCTCAACACTTTGAATTGAGCTATCACGGCAATTATAAGTTAGTAAAGACAGATGCCACCTTCTACCCCAACGGGAAGCAAGAGGAAGGAAAGAGTAGGCAAGACATCATTGTACTGGTACAAAAGGGAACAGAAGCACCACCACTCACCGGAGCATTACAGGACGCCCAAGTCGTTTTCATCCCGATTGACAAGGTAGCTGTCAATGTGCAACACTCCGAGAGTTTTCTGCGAGAATTAGGGCTTGTTGAGCGAATCAATACGATCGGCGGACTCTACTCTTTCGACAACACCATGAGAAATAAAGCACTCAATGGTGAACTTGGCCAGGTAGGTTACAGTTGGCACAGTCCACCTAATATTGAAGTGCTATTGGAAAGGCAGCCCAAAGTATTTTTGATGACGCTAGCCAGTATGGATCATACGCAGAGCCTGGAGAAATGCCGCCAGCTGGGTATCCCAACCGTAGCGGTTTTTGATTGGGCGGAACAGGATTATCTAGCGCGGGCCGAATGGGTCAAGTTTTATTCCTTATTCTTCAATGCGGAAGAACAAGCCAATATCGTATTTCAAGAAATCGCTAACCGAATTGATGAATTAAAAGCCTTGGCAGCTGAGGCTCCAGAAGAATCGGCACTCTGGGGCTACTATACCAGTAAGAGTAAATGGCTGGTCCAGCTCTCGAATTTCCCCGCTCAGTATATGCGTGATGCGAATCTAAAAAACGTCTTGCTTGGACAAGTGGAAGCTAATGCCAATGGTTCACAACAGCTGAGTTCCGAACAACTCCTAATACTGGGCCAGGAAGCTGAGCATTGGGTAATCGGTGATATCCACGGCGCTCCCCTACCCCAGGAAACGATCATGTCTTCTTTTCAGGCGTGGAATTCTGGGCAACTTTACCACAATATGAAACGAGTAGACCCTAAGTCCAACACTTCTGACTGGTACGCTACCGCTATTGTTCGTCCGGATACGGTTTTAGCTGATTTGATCAAACTGGCACATCCAGAGTTATTACCTGATCACCACCCCGTCTTTATGGGTGTTTTTGATAAGGAAACAGCCCTGAACTAATCAAGAACGGCCAATGACTAATCCGCATCCACAGTCACCCCCCAAGGTACGCCTGTCCAGTCAAGCCAGGCTTTTCCTTTTTCCGGTTCTCGCTATCGGTGTCATTTTGTTCTTTCTATTAGAATTGGGCATTGGTTCGGTCCACATTCCTGTTTCTGGGGTGGTGGCCGCCCTATTTGGTTTGGAGAGTACCGATGAGACCTGGATCAAGATTATTACCGAACTACGCCTACCTCGTACCATCGCTGCGGCAATTGGTGGTGCAGCTTTGGGCGTGGCGGGCTTACAGCTACAAACACTCTTTCGAAATCCGCTGGCAGGGCCCTGGGCATTAGGGCTTACTGCTGGCGCACAGCTAGGAGTAGCGCTGGTTGTGACCGCTTCGGCAGTGGTAGGTTCCAGTTTCCTGGAAAACTTTGGCTTCCTGAGCAACTTGAGCATCGTTGCCGGTGCTATGCTCGGTTGTGTCTTGGTGTTACTATTAATCGTAGCCATTTCCAGAAGGGTGAGTACAATTACACTATTGATTTTTGGTCTTATGTTAGGCTACTTAGCTAAAGGCTTGATCAGTGTAATTTTACATTTCACCAATCAATCACAAACCAAAATATTTGCTGGATGGAATGATGGTAGTTTTGCCGGCGTATACTGGGAGCACTTTCCCATTCTGCTCCCACTAACCATAATTGGATTAATCAGTGGTTGGGTAATGGCCAAACCATTGAATGCACTACTTCTAGGTGAAAATTATGCCCGCAGTATGGGTATCTCCGTCCGACGTACCCGTATTGTGACACTGACCAGCGCCGTCTTATTGGCAGCGCCCGTAACTGCCTATTGTGGTCCAATACTGTTCTTGGGATTAATTATTCCGCATCTGGCGCGAGGACTCTTCAACACCTCTGATCATCGTGTGCTCATTCCGGCCGTTATCCTCCTGGGGAGCTTAATCGCATTGGCCGCTGATCTTTTTGTCCACTTGCCCTGGGAACGTCACTTTTTACACTTAAATGCGGTCAACGCTTTGCTTGGTGCACCTGTTGTAATGTGGGTTATCTTGCGAAACAAACGCATGCACGGGTTCGAACTTTAAAGATGAACTACCATCAAACTAACAATTGCTAAAACAGCGAATCGACGATAGCTATGAAAAAAATACCAGTCCAATTAATCACGGGCTTCCTAGGGGCCGGGAAAACAACTTTCCTGAACCACCTGATACAAGAACGCCCCAATGAGCGACTGTTTGTGATCGAAAATGAGGTTGGCAAGATCAATGTAGACTGTGAGCTGGTGATGAACGGCGAAGATGACATCGCTGGCCTGACGGCCGGTTGCCTATGTTGTTCCCTGCACGATGAGCTACTGAACGTATTGGAGGAAGTCAGTTTCAGAAGAGAAGAATTCGATCGGCTGGTCATTGAAACTACTGGTGTAGCCGATCCTACCTCCATTATCCAGACCTTCCTCGGGAACCGGATGGTAGAGCGTGTTTTTGAATTGCAGCAAGTCATCTGCTTGGCGGATGCCGCCTACGTAGAAGAAAACCTGGCGGCCACCGATGAAGCTCGCCGACAGCTGGTAAGTGCAGATGTGGTCTTGCTAAATAAGTGTGACCAAGTAACGCCCGCTGAGGTAGAGCGACTGATCAGCACCCTAAATGGTATTAACCCAACAGCTACCGTACTTAGTGGAAAGCAGGGTATTTTCCCAATTGATGAGATTTACCAGGTCGTCCCATTCCACGACGAACGAATCAACAAAATTGCAGCGGTAGTACCAGATGGCTCACACCAACACAATGATATTACCACTTTTACCCTCAGCTATGATCGTCCCTTCAACCTTAAATCCTTAGCCCATGAGCTAGTCAAACTGGCACGGCTTTACCGCCATCAGGTTTATCGGATCAAAGGTATCATCGAGGTTCAGGATACGCCCACGCGGGTGGTGATCCAATCGGTACGCGACAGTTTTGTACTCACCGACGGACCCGCCTGGGAATCAGACACCGCGCGCATTAGCCAAATTGTTTTCATCGGAAAAGCCGTCAAAAAAGAAGCTATCGAACGATTACTAGTGCGACATTTGGTTAAACCCGCAGAACAGAAAACCTAGCTTGTCCTTACAAGACCAAAAATCGATGCAAGAAGTACTTCGGACCGAAAACTTAACGATTGGTTATCAGCAAGGCCGCGAACAAAAGGTAGTGGCCCAGCAGATCAACGTGAGTTTGCAGGCCGGAGAACTCGTTTGTTTACTTGGCCCTAATGGCGCAGGAAAATCAACGCTCATGCGGACCCTTTCTGGATCACAGCAGCCCTTAGATGGGCAGGTTTTCCTGGAAGAAACAGTCATTCATGAGATGCATGCCAGGCAACTTGCTAAGAAATTGAGCCTTGTACTCACCGAACGTGTACAGGCAGGCATGCTCACCGCTTACGAAGTAGTCGCCTTAGGTCGCTATCCGCATACCAATTGGACAGGAAAACTATCTGCTAAGGATCACGAAATTATCCAATGGTCCATTCAAATGGCGGGTGCCAATGAGTTAGCGGATCGAATTCTCTCCGAATTAAGCGATGGTGAACGCCAAAAGATCATGGTAGCCCGGGCTTTGGCGCAAGAGCCCAGCATCATGATACTCGATGAAGTAACCGCCTTTTTGGATCTTCCCCGTCGGGTAGAGATTATGCAGCTCTTGCGCAAGCTGGCCCATGATGCCAATAAAGCCATTCTGCTTTCTACGCACGATATGGACCTGGCCTTGCGCAGCGCAGATCGACTCTGGTTGTTGCCCAAAGGAGCAGAACTACAAGTGGGTGCCCCAGAAGACCTGATACTCAATGGTGCTTTTGAGCAAGCGTTTGCGAGTGAAGGGGTTACCTTTAATCGCCACAGTGGGGCTTTCCACATACAGCAACATTATGATCAAAATGTAGAACTGCTGGGTGAAGGCGAAGCAGCCTTATGGACTCGTCGGGCACTAGAGCGGGAAGGCCTGGCTATTGTTGCGCAGGCGAGCTTAAAAATCGAAGTAAAGATAGATTCCAATTCCAGCACCTGGTTCCTTCACGATAATAGCAGTTTGGAGCAGTTTTCTTCCATTTATCAGCTGATACTTGGCTTGCGCCAAAAACGAGCACTAACGGAATCATTGTAATTCGCTGCAGCGTAAAGAGTTGTATTCTACCTACTAAAGATAGCGGGTGAAAAATCTGCCTTCCTGCTAGAATAAATACATTTGAAGAAGGTATTTTCCATATTGATGATTGTAGCAATGATGCTACCTGTTCTGGCTAAGATTGGAATCTTAATTGATTTCAAGATTAATCAGGACTTTATTGCGGAAACGCTATGTGTCAATATTGATGAGCCTATTCTCATGTGTAGTGGACGATGCTATCTTGCTGATCAGCTGAAAAAAGCAGGTGAGCGAGAAGAAGAACAAATTCCTTCAAGCAAAAAGGAAAGATTGGAAGTGGTGCAATACCACTCAAAAAGCGCCCCTGACTTCTTTCTATTAGCCAATTATTATGGCCGTCAACTAAATCCGGCTTGTGCAGAAGTCTTTTATACTTCTTCTTTTGTAGCTGACATTTTCCGTCCTCCAAAACTCAATTTGGCTTAATACCGCTTGGGGGCTTCCCCCAAAACAGGCACCCGCCAACGACCGGCAGTGTGCCCAAAGGGTGCGTACTGTACGTACCCATCATCTGTTATTTCAAACTTTAAGCTTACCAAAATGAGTTTCAACAACTTACTCTACTTGGTGGCAGCGCTCTTCGTACTGAGTGCTTGCCAGCAAACACCTAATCAAGAGAATTCAGATAATCATTCAACAGCATCCGCTACTCCACAAATCAATAAAAACGACGAGTTGACCTTTAAAGAGTATGACATCAAAACCGTAGGTTTTTTGGTGTATGACGGGGTAAACAGCCTTGACGTTTTCGGCCCACATTACGTACTAGGTCAACTCATGGGCGTTGAGCGAAAATTCATCGCCTTGGAGCCCGGAAGTATAAAGACGGTAATGGGTATCGAGATTGTCCCTAACACCACCATTGATGACGTAGACAGTCTGGATATCCTGGTAATTCCTGGTGGCTTTAGGGGAACAATTGAAGCTGCCTACGATGCAAAAGTACACCAATGGATTCGTGATATTGATAAAACCACTACTTACACTGCAAGTGTCTGCACTGGGGGGTGGATTTTGGCCAGTACGGGTTTATTAGAAGGTAAAAAGGCTACAACCAACTGGTATGATGCTGAAAACATGCTCAGTAAATATGGCGCCACATTTGTCGACGAGCGTTACACAAACGATGGAAAATACTGGACGGCTGCTGGCGTAACTGCTGGCATGGATATGTCGCTGGCTCTACTAGCAGAGATCGCCGGTGAGGATTATGCCCAAGGGGTAATGCTGGATATGGAATACGATCCACAGCCCCCCTTTGCAGGAGGTAGCCCAGAAAAAACCAGACCTGCTGTTTTTGAATACATGAACGGAATGTACAAAGCCGGAGTGGATGCTATCATTGAAGAAATGGAAGCAGGAGAGGCGGCAAGGGAGGCACTAGATTAATCTGAGCTAGGAGTCAGTAATTTCGCAGGTTATTGTTATTCCAAGTCTCACCAGACTATAATAAATAAAGGGTAGAGCGTATAAGGAGTTGAGACATCTTTCTAAGTATTCGGACTAAAATCTCTACGTCCACTTACCTTATACCCTCTACCATTTACAGTCTTGCCCTCAGTAACGATATCTGCTATATTTCAGAACTGTCTTAAATAAGTGACCTTAAAGATTCCTTGTTGGTCCTGTCGTCTTGTTATAAAGCCTGTTTCAGCATCAAGCAAGTCTTGACGATTATCATTATATACCAGATAGATGTAAGAAAGCGGTCGGTATTCCCAGACAAACCGACTATTAAGCGTAGTTCGTTCTGAGGCTGTATTGTACTGTAAGAAGGAGATGAGTTGAACCCTGGGATTAAGTGCTAGCCGCAACTCTGTACCAACAAGGTGGGTCTCCACCGTGCTACGATCTCTTCCCAAATCGATAAGCCTATTAAATTGATAGTCAGCAGTCAATTGGATGTGGGGTAAAGGTGCAAATCTCAATGAAGCAGAAACCGTATTTAACTTGCCGTCAAAGTATCCGCCAAAGCGATAGGCACCACTAAAGGCCACTTTTTTTGAGAAGTCGCCAAAATAACTAATGCGGTGACTCGTAAATTGGTAATCACCAGGAAGTATATCAATTCCGACGGGGGAAAAGGTGTTGCGTAATGACTGCCAATTGGTGCTTATCCGGTAAGCAAATTCACTGCCGTTTTGCAGTGCAATAGAGAATGGGGTGTAACTAACAAAACCCTCTCTGAAAGAAAGATCGTCTAAATAATTGTAAAGATAGGTGGTAACGCCAGGGCTGTACTGTCGAATGAATTTTGGTAGCCATTTGGGGCGTAAGCGGAATTCAAAGGCCGGGCTAGTCAATAAGTAATTATCCGCACTAATAAAGCCAACCCTTGGATTATAATCCGAAGTAACAAAAGCTTCTACCAGCCCCAGATAAATCCAGTTATTGGAATAGTACGTCCAGGTCGCGCCCGAAAGCCCTTCATCCTCAATGCCTCCCGAACTTGTTGAACCGGAAAGCATCCAGAAAGAATTGATTTGCTGGGTAGGGCGAAAAAAACCGTCAATAGTAGCCGTTAGGTTGGTGGTTGATTGGCCCGAAGCATCTGCCTCATCGTGCCGTAAGGTAGCCATACCTCCAATGCGGCCCTGGGAGGATAGGTTGGCGGAATAGCGGGCAACTGCGAAGTTAGCAGCTGGCGTATCTCCATTCTCCCGCTGTCGGATAGCCAGAAGACCGAGGCTTTGTTTTTCGTTTCGATTGGTGAAGCGGATCCCCGCATCAATTGGGATAGGATTGCCACTGTCATCTAGTCCAATCCGACGACTAAAGAAGGGTTGTAGTTCATCCCAGGCAGCCATGCTGTAGATTTCATTCCCCTCTAAAAAGAACTGCCTTCTTTCCGGGAATAGCACTGAAAAGCGAGTAAGGTTTACTACCTGGCGATCTACATCCGCTTGGGCAAAATCGGTATTGAAAGTAAAGTCTAGAACTGAATTGGGTCCAGTGACCCATTTGACTTCACCACCTACTTTAAAATCTGTACTTTCTTCTTTCAGCTCACCGTCAACGGTTGTCCGATCATTGTTGATGAGGGCGTATGGTATCAGCTGCACATTCGCCGAAGGAGGTGGCGGCTCAATCCCACTCAAAATAGCCTCGTACGGCATTCGATAGACATTAAACGCACGGGGTACAGCCGGAAACGACACATACTCGTTGTTACTTCGGATATTTCTAGTCAAAATGATTCCCATTTTGTCGCAGCCCGGCGGATAGCGTAGTGTTTTCCAAGGAATGGCCATTTCAACCACCCAAGCTGAATCCAAAATTTGGGTTCGCACTTTCCATAAACCCGACCATTCCCGATTGAAAATCTGGTCATCCATCACCAAAATTTCTCGCTGTGTACCGTGCGGGTTGGTCTGGAATACCATCGCATTGCGTTTATCAAGAAATCCATCTATTGCTATCCCAAACAGGTCATTTTGAAAATAATTGAAATCCCGCTGCATGTTTTGGGTCCTGATATCAGCCCTTCCATTTGTCGTTTTGCAAATTGCTCCAACGTATAAATATTCCTCATCGAAGAGAATTCTTGCCTCCGTAGGCATACTAGCTACGGCTCCTTGTTCGGGGTCCTTTTGCACAAAGTCAGTGATAACCCAAGACCTAAGCCAACTCTCTTCATTCAATTCTCCATCAATACTAATCGCTTTAGGCGTCCAAACCGCTTGAATATTAGCTGGCTCTTCCGGAGGCTCAAAAGTGATTTGGGCCAAGCATTGGCCTAGTGTGCAGAGAATAAGAATCCAAGTGAGAATTTGTTTCATGCAGCTTGACGGTTTGGAATACACTCCATAGTCCTATATTTTCTTCGTCGTAATCCAGTAGGTAGAAGTATTGGACAGCTTGGAAGCTCTTTAAAGAATGCAATAGGATTTAGATTGAAAATATACAACAATGTTCACAAATGCAACATTATTGCATTTACATGTAAATCACTTATATTCGTAGCCAAATTCCATAACAGTTTAGAAAATGATAATTACCAAGGCCCCTTTCGCAAACGCTGCCATCGGCAAGGATGCCCAAATACTCAAAAGCATTCACGCTCCAGCGGTCAACATCGCCGTCTATGAACGGGAATTTGACATGCCCAAAGCAGCGCTTGACCAAGTAGTAGAGCAAACGATTAATTGCCGAGCAAGTGGAACAGAAGCAGAAGTAACAGGAGCCCTAAAATCTTACTTTGCGGCCGAGCTTCCTGGGCAGCAAGAGCTCTTAGAAGATGTGCTCGAACTATTAAGCCTATTTGGGCAAGTAGCCGATATCTCTTCTTTCCGGCTGTTGTTAGCTACCGTAGAGACCAATATGTGCCGCAGATTTCACACCGATATCAATAGTCTAAGGATGCTTTGCACCTATGCCGGCCCTGGCACCCTTTGGCTACCCAATGAGGCCGTCAACCAAAAAGCTTACCGAGGTGGAAATGGTAATGAGGATATCGTACTAGATGAAAATCTCATTCAACAAGCCAATACTGGAGATGTGGTTATTCTAAAAGGAGCGCTGTATCCAGATGCCAACCCAATCGTACACCGCAGTCCCAGTATTGAAAACCAGGGAGAAAAACGGCTCTTACTGCGAATTGATAGCAATGAAACGGAGAACCTCTGGGGCTAGCTTCTTCTGCTTTAGCCTCTTGAAAATTATAATAGCTATACCTCACCCCAAAATTTGATTCGATGATTCCAATGACTTTTGAAGAATGGAGAAACTGCATCGTTAATGATTGCAAAATCAATCTAAACAGAACTTTCACGCAAAAGCGCCTGGCCGTTTATCAAGACGCTAACCATAAGGAGACGAAGCAATTCGTTAAGCTATACGGTAAAGCACATTTGAGGAATATTATCAAATGGTTGAAGCAAGCTGAGGCTAGCCAATCTGCCTAATCCATTACGGATCAACTGGCTTCTGCCTTCCTCACCCAAAGTGTGTTTACCTAAGAAGACCAAATGAAAAGTAACAATGGTTTTGACGTGATTATTGTAGGAGGAAGCTATTCAGGCCTTTCCGCCGCAATGGCCTTGGGCCGATCTTTGCGAAACATTCTCATTATAGACAGCGGATTACCTTGCAATAGGCAGACGCCACATTCGCATAATTTCATCACGCAAGATGGTGAGCAACCAGCTGCTATTGCTGAAAAAGCCAAGGCACAAGTCCTCAATTACGATACCATACGTTTCCTACATGGCAAAGCAATTAGCGGGAAGAAAACGGAAAATGGATTTACCATCACCACGCAAAAAGAGGAAACTTTCACCGCCAAGAAGCTCGTCTTTGCCACTGGCGTCAAGGACATAATGCCTGACATTGGCGGCTTTTCAGCATGTTGGGGCATTTCTGTAATTCATTGTCCGTATTGTCATGGCTACGAGGTAAAGAATGAAAAGACCGGAATCTTAGCTAATGGGGACATTGCGTTTCATTATGCCCAACTCATTCGCAACTGGACCGGCGATCTTACCATTTTTACCAACGGAAAATCGACGCTGACGGCAGAACAAACGGAAAGAATTGGGAAGCATGGCATTACGGTAGTTGAAAAAGAAATCGGCTCCTTTAAGCACGAAAAAGGTGGTCTGCAGCAAGTTGTTTTCAAAGACCAATCCACCTTCGATCTCACTGCTATTTATGCACGACCCGATTTTGAGCAACATTGCAAAATTCCGGAACAACTTGGTTGTGAGTTTTCAGAACAGGACCTACTGACCGTAAGCATGTTTCAAAAAACAACGGTAAATGGCATTTACGCCTGTGGCGATAATTCAAGTCCCCTAAGAGCTGTTTCGCATGCGGTTGCAGCAGGTACGATTGCAGGAGCTGCCTTGAATAATGAAATGACAGAAGAAGAATTTTAAAGTCAATAACTACTCACAAAGGCTTCACATACGCTTAATCTCTACTTAGGATTGAATGCCTAAAATGCATCATTAAACAATCACGGTTTGAAATCATATTGAGATGCAATACAATCGAAGAAAGTTTATCTCCTTTTTAGGTAAAGCGGGCTTAGGAACGGCAATCATCCCTCCCTTCCTGGCAGGCTGCGGAAGCACCAGTACGCCCATTTCTGTGGGCGAAATATCCGCAGATCGTCTTCGGCAATTAAAAAACCTTCCCGTACAAGACCTTTTGGCAACGGATAAAGATGATCTGGTACTCGCTAAGGGTTTAGATTATCATGTTATCATCCGCTGGGGCGAAAAAATCAGTGCTGAAGATCGGTTTGGATTCAACAACGATTTCATCTGCTTCATTCCTCTGGAAGAGGACAACCCTAAAGATGGGTTATTGTGGGTCAACCATGAATACGTAAATCCACTCTTTGTTTCCGACTTCAATTTTCGTGCTCACGATAATCCAAAACAACATCGCACGATCGAACAAGTGGATAAGGAGATGTATGAAGTTGGTGGAACAATTATGCGGGTTAAAGAGGAAAATGGGAAATGGCGAGTGGTGGAGAACGATCCGCATAACCGACGGATTACCGCCAAAACGCCCATCCAACTCAACTGGGATAGTCCCATCAAAGGGAAAACGACCGTGATTGGTACGCACAGTAATTGTTCCGGCGGAATTACGCCCTGGAATACTTTCCTCACCTGCGAGGAAAACTACGATAGTTTCTACGGAGAAACGGAATACGATGAAGAAAATACGCCGAATCATAGGCCCAGCATATACGGTTGGGAAAACTTCTACAATTACCCATCAGAGCACTATGGCTGGGTAGTAGAAATTGACCCCAAAGACGGGAAAGCCCAAAAGCATATAGCCTTGGGTAGATTTGCGCATGAATGCTGTACGCTTTACGAATTGGAAGATAAGCGCGTAGTGGCCTATACTGGGGATGACAAGAACAATGAGCACTTGTACAAATTCATTTCTTCAGAATCGCGCTCCTTGAAAGAAGGAACGCTTTACGTAGCTGATATTGACAATGGTAAATGGCTTGCTTTGGATTGGGAAAACCAACCCCTGCTCAAGAAAAAATTTAAGGATCAGACCGAAGTACTGATCAGAGCGAGAGAAGCTGCAAAGCTACTGGGAGCTACCGAACTCAACCGCCCTGAGGACATCGAAATTGACCCAATTACCGGCAACGTTCTCATCTCACTTACCAATAATTACAGCAAAGAGGACTTCCACGGTTCAATCCTAAAGATTGAAGAAGATGATGGTGCGTTTGACGCATTGACCTTCAAAGCATCTACCTACAAGGCGGGTGGAGAAGAAAGTGGATTCTCTTGCCCGGATAATTTGGCCTTTGATCAGGCCGGAAATCTCTGGATCACTTCTGATATGTCAGGCAGTGTAATGAATAAGGAAGCTGGCCCTTACATGCCATTCAAGAACAACAGCTTATTCGTAATCCCCCGCTACGGTGAAGATGCTGGAAAGGTCATTCGAGTGGCTTCTGCCCCAAGGGATGCAGAACTGACCGGCCCTTGGTTTTCGCCGGACGGCAAGACCCTGTTCTTAAGTGTGCAGCACCCAGGTGAACAGACCACAGACCTGGACCAGCCTACCAGCCAATGGCCCTTTGATGGAGATAATGTTCCCAAGCCAGCAGTGGTAGCTATTACGGGAGATCTCATTGAGAAATTTAATGTATTGAATCAGTTGGAAGCATAGTTCCGTTCTTACCCTCTCGGCTGTAGTCCTTATGAGGCTCCGTGGGGCCTCGCCCTATTGCTTAAGTTGGGAAATAAGGTGCAATCATCAATAAAAATAAAAAGGTAGTCATGGACGATTTCAAACGCCGAGAATTCATCAAGCTTAGTGCATTCGGATTTGCCAGCATTGCCTTGCAACTTAATGCCATCACCTCCTACGCTCAAAAGGCAAATGGTAACCGTGGAAAATGGAATGCTGATACTAAGATGAACTGGGATGCCTTTCTGGAGCGGCTAACTCAACTCGCAAAAACACAACATGAATCACCTTGGAAACAAGAGCGATATACCCGCCAGGTAAAACGATTGCTCCTACAGTGCGATTTCCCAGAATTTGAAAACGTCAAAAAGGAAATCGAAGCCTACGAAAATAAAAGGCCCAACTGGTTCGAATCAGCCAGCCTGCACTACGAAGTAGATTTTCAGGTCTCTCTCTTTCAGTTTGAAAAAGGAGAGTACATCCCCCATCACGACCATCCCGATATGACGGGGGTGATCAATGTAGTATCGGGGAGCATTCTCACTAAAAATTACAATCTAGAAGAAGAGCTTTTGAGTACGCGGGAAGTCATCACAGATGGCCGTACGGAGCTTAGGAAAAAGTGCGTCATCAGAGAAGTGGGAAATGAAGTCATTAGCGGAGGTGATGTGAGTATCCTCACTGCCCACGAGGGAAATATTCACTCCGTCATGCCTAATGAATTCACGCAACTGGTTGACGTGTTTACGCCAGCCTATAAGCATGATACCAATGCTAAGTGGTATACCGTCAACGAAGAAGGCTATTATCAGGGGAGTGAGCACTTGTTTGAAGCAGAATATGCCGTTGCGAAAGATGGGTAAATAATTACTGACGGCTCCTTCGAGGCAGAGAAAACACGGTGGCCAATAACCCCCAAAATAAAAGAGCTTTTTATAACGAGACAGCCTCCTTGCTAGACTTAGGGGAACTCCCACATTACCACTGCACGTTATAGCTCTTGCATCGTCATCATAAATAGGCGACCTTCACCTTTTGCGATGGTGCGCTGGGAACTTATATTATTGACAATGTGATTTATAGTTTAGAAATGTCAGACGATGATTTCGTCAGCATTATCACGATTACGGAGAACGACGATGCCAACCGTAGGGTATCAGGAACCTTCGATATCAAGGTCCAGGCTTTCGGTGCAAACCCGGCAAGTTTCATCGAATTTACGGGCTCCTTTACCGACTTGGAATATATCAGTAATTGAATTGAGAAGAGCGACACGCTATAGTTGCTAACCTCTAAAGATGAGTGGTGGATGGCTGATAGTGCTATTATTATCAGCCATCTACTTTTTGTTTTCTAAAGTGGAAAGGAGACCACATGCATAGGCTCTATGCCACTTTCAATTTGGCCCCTTCATCAAATATCAAAACTCTTTTGTCATTCCATTCGTCGAGTTTTTCTATCGGTTCTTTATAAAGAGAAAATGTCTTGTGATGAACGGGCAGAATTATGGAAGGATCAATAGTCTTACTGAAATCCATTAACTGTGATGCGGTGAAAGTATAGGGGCCACCGAACTTGTCTTGTCCTCCACCTCCAACATTTGGAATCAGAATATCAGCTTTTCTGCCTTCCAAGTAAGTCCTTACTTTTTTGTGGTTGATGGTATCGCCCGTAATGTAGACTTGCACAACTGACTCTTCTTTTTGTATGGTCAACCAATAGCCATTTACACTACCGGCAAGTTTAGCAGCGATAAAGTTACTCGCGTGTACACAAGGTATGGCTTCAATGGTAATTGAGATATTATTCTTTTCAAATGTTCTTTTCATGCCACTCTTCAGGTAGTCCACATTGGTAGCATATATCAGCTTCAACCACTTTTTCAGGTTAGGATTAGCATAGATTTTTGCGTCAGACTCGATCTTCATCAGTCCGTGCACATCAATATGATCTTCGTGTGCGTGGGTCAACAGCCAAAAATCAACATCCTGGAAATCCTCGGAATCGAATTGGGGTTCTGTTCGTCTTTTGGCCCTAAAATAGATGTGGTCTTGTACCGTTCCCTTTTTACAGAGTACTGGGTCGCAAGCTATTTTTACGTCATCAATACTTAGCACCCAAGTTGCAGCTCCTACCCACTTGAAGGTAATATCAAAATTGTTCATATTTGGTTACTTTGACAGTTACTTATAGTAACCAAAAGTATGTCCTTAGATACTCAAAATCAACAACTTACTTCCCGATAATCAAGTAACAAAACGGTAACTAAAACTGATTTACAACCAGATAGGACTGAGAAAAAATTGGAAAATATTTTTCAGACACAGCGCATTTCTGAGGCAGGGCATTTACCAAGCCAAGACCTATTATTTTATTTTACACCCGACGGTTCGCATAGCCGCAGGCTACCCGCTTAGGGGATTTTAACGATTACATTTTGTTGGGCGTAGCTATTTTTTCTTCGCTTAATTCTTTGGTAGATTACTAATCCTAAGCTTATTAGAATCAGCATAAAAATTATGTTTTCAAAAATAAACGTAGCGCTATTTTCAACCTCTGAACGATTAATTTCTCTAACACGAATTTTCCCACCGATCTTACATTCCATTAGCCATAAATCCCCGTCTTTGTCGAACACACCATTGACAGGAGACCAAAAAAAACTGCTTTTTAAGACACGACTTAGCTTACCCTCTTTATCGATTTTTTTCACTTCTCTTCCACCATAAATTGCGACATAAATATTATCACTTTCATCCGTCCAAACTCCGTATATATTATGGTTATCACTTTGGGTTGAAAATGGAAACCTCTTTGAAGAAACATTCTCCTCAATTAGTTCTAAGCTCCCTGATTTGACGGAATAAATTGAGGGATAATCTATAAACAAGAGCTCCTCATTAGCACTCAAATACTTCCAGGTTGGATGATGTAGTTTAGCTTCATGCAAAATGGTTTCACTAATTGAGTCTGTCTTTATTATCAGATAGCTATCATTCGCTTGTCTCATTTCAAAACTGGCAAAATCATCATTTTTTACAAAGCTGAAGTCATCATTTTCACCATCTTGGTCTTCTCTGATTTTTTGAAAATCTCCATTCCTATCAAGTCGCCAAATAAAATTTTTAAACTTTTCTTCTGATTCAACATACCAATAATGCTCACCATACAGGTTGTTCTCTTTGTCTAAATACAATTCATGTGTATGCACATCCTGAACTGCAATTTCTTTTTCCCTAGTATGAATATTTAGTCTCCATACTTGCTTCAGGTCAGTATAATAAATTATTTCATCCCCATCGTAAACCAACCCTATCCCAGGATGCGCTTTCAGGTTAATGAAATTTAGCAAAATCAAGCTGGTCAGGATGGTTATTCTATTTTTCATTTTCTTGCTATTCTTTTCGTGATACCAAGTAGAAAATAGGCTTAGCTAATGCTACGCCCTTCCGACCGCAACATTAGCCAAGCTCTACCATTTGTCATTTTACTTTTCTTTATCAGGAGCGGAATATTTCACTATATCTATTCCAATTCCATTTGGGTCAAGTATAGCAAAATGACGGTCTCCCCATGGTTCATTTCTGATTTCTACTTCAATGTTGACTCCCTTATTTTTTATCTCCTCGTATACCCTATCCACGTCTTCCACCTCTATTGTCAAATACACACCACGACCATCGAATGGTGGTTGAAAAATGGTTTTTTGGGTAGGGTGATTCGGTTCTAAAAAACTTAGTTCTGCCTGATGATTTGGCGTATGCATAAGTAAGTAAAACTCATTTTCGAACGTTACTCCAAAATCAAGAACCTCGGTGTAGAACTTTTTTGTTTCAGAAATTTTATCGGTAATAATTCCAGCATTTAATTTCATCCTTTCAGATTTTTGGATTTCTGACTGTCCGTATACAGAAACAGTCAAAACCATGATGATTGAAAAAAGACTTACTTTCATAATGACTAATTTTAGGTCAAAATTAGGCCTGTATGAAAAGCTGGGATTGTAAATTTCGGACAAGTTCATCTGAAGGCTTTACTTGGAGTAATGCCATAAAACCTAGTGAAATTTTTAATAAAATGAGCTTGGTCAAAGAATCCTACATCGAAGAATACTTTATCATCTATTGCCCCCTTAGATGAAAGCTTTGCATTTAAGATATACTGAAATCGTACTACCTGACAGAACGACTTAGGAGAAGTTCCTACGTAATAATCAAAAAATCTCCTTAGCTGTCGGGGGCTTAGTCCAGTCTTAAGTTCTTTTTCTATCTCCAGGTTGCCTCTTCTCCTTAAAATTTTAATAAAGGCCCCAAGAAATCTATCATCTAATTGGGTTTCTCTGCTCTCGATGATTGAGCTGAGAAATAGATTGAACTTTATAATTGTATCCTGAAAGTCTTCAGTAAGATTCGCGGAGATAAATTCAGCCAAAGCGGGAGAGATTAAATGAAGTTTTTGCTCCTTATTCGTCAGCAGTTTGGCTGAGACCCCAAATAATGATGAAAAAATAGATGGATAAAACCTTATTCCACCGCAGGAAAATTCTTTTCCGATATTAAAACCTATGGCTTTGCTATGGAACCCCATAACAAAACTCTCGTTCGTATTTTTTAAATTAATAACTATATCGATACAGCCATCTGATACAACTCGGTAATTGAAGGGAATATTAAGCCGTTCTTTTGTGTTTAATATCCAATAACAATGGATGAAATTCTGTAATTGAAGACTAGGTTTATATTCCTGATAAACCACTTCTTTTTCATTATCCCCCACACTCGGTTGAACTGGCTTAAAATATTTCCGAATTTCTCCAATATCTTCCAAGGTTTCGTTTTTTAATTACGCGCAACTATAGGCTGCGACGCCTCGTTTAGCGCATGCTTGGAATTCAATAATTGTCGTAAAAATTCACCTTTTAGCTTTGCTTGCACCCACAGCCTCACCACCTACAACTTCACCCATTTCACCGTCTCTGGCACCTGCTCACCCACCAATACTTTGGCATAGTAAACACCAGTACTCAGGTGAGCCAAATCGGCATGCAGAAAATGCTGGCCCGCACTTAAAAAGCCCTGTTGGATTTGCTCTACAGTCCTACCATTTTGATCATATAGCTTGATATTCACTTGCGTCGATTCATGCAAAGTTAGGGCGAGGTTGATACGGCTGGAAAAGGGATTTGGGTAGCTAAGAACTTGGAAATCCGCTCCTACAGGATCTTCGGTGTCTACCAATATATTGGCTCGTCCCGGACTACCATGCACATTAACTGTTCCCCAGCTTTCAGCTAAGCTATTGTCCAGTTCTGGCGAAAGTAGTTCCAAGGTATAGCCTTCACCATCAGCTAGTGCGGGCCAGGGCGCATCTGGCAAATAGTATACCTCATCAATCAGCGTTTCATTAGCATCGTACAACCTTACCCCATCTCCGTTACTGGACAAACCAAAATCAAAATCACCGACCACCGGCGCAACAGATGGAAACTCCGATTGAAAGCGCACTTGGTCCCTCGTCAATATCAGGAAGCCATTCGCGGCAATAGTCGTTCCCGGAGGCAAGGTGAAGTTGTGAGTAGCATCATCGTCCTTCATGACCCATCCAGATACATCGAGTTCACTGGCGGAAGCGTTATATAGCTCCACCCAATCGCCCGCATCAAAATCACCAGCATCGTTGTAGTTGATCTCGTTGATAACGATGACTGGGGCTTCACTAACTTGGAAAACTGGCCGCACCGTTAGTACCGATTCCATGTTTATTTCCAGCGTACGCGTAGTGGGTGCACCAGGAACTCCCTCCCAATGCGAGAATACATAACCCGCTTGGGCGTAAGCCGTAATGGCGATGGGTACATCTTGAAAATAATCACCAGACCAATTATTCACCTCAATCGTCAAGCTGTTCACTTGCACCCATCCTTCTGCCAAGTCGGTGATTTCGATATTTAATTGATGGTAAGCCGGTAGGCCAAACTCGTCACGGATGTACTGCTTAATGAAGGGTTGACGTTCGTCGGCAAAGTTTTTCATGTTGTTTATTCTATTCGTCCAACTGCCTGATGACTCCCCCCAACGATCAAAATGAGTGGGAATCTCATCTTCAATTCTGGCGGACACAGAATCTATGTGCTCATTGATGCGTTCGGGCAAGAAGCGGCTGTTGAGCTCATCGGCAAAACGATTAACGAATAGGTTTCTGAACTGCGTAGCCTGCGTCAACTCTCTTAGTAAAAAGGTCGCCCAAGGTGGATTAGGCCAACCCGGACCGTTAGGTTCTAAAGCAAAGGCAAGAGTATTGTTGAAATAATTGAAAGCATTCCAGGTACCAAAACCAAAATCGGTATCAAAGAGAATCCAGCGCCACTTTCCTCCGTGATAACGGCCAAACTTGATGTTATTTCCCGGCCAGTCGGTGTTATCAAAAAAGATTTGAGCTGCCTGATAGAGGGCAAAATTGTCTAAATCCATTTGGCTGCTGACGAACTCGTAATTATCGGGAGCAGATAGATTGGCCGTACGAATAAAATCAAGCAAATTCAGATAGTCGGTGTTATCACCATGAATGACACTCCCGCCAGCCTCTAGAAGATCAATTTCATCCGGGGATACGTCCCATTTTGCCGCTAGGAAATGCTCATTAACTTTTTCCCGCATATTGTGGATGCCCCAATACTCGCCGTTGATATAGAGCACCATGGGGCGGTACGCCTGGTATTCGAGATCAGCACCTCTCATTAGTCCCGTTAAGGTAGCATCACGCATCATCGTATTGTTCCAGTCATTCCCAGAGTTGCGCAAGACCAGTGCCTGATAGCTATCGTAAGGACGATGATCAAAAAAAGCATTATCAAATTCACCGTAACCGTATTGCCTGCGGGCAAATAGTGATAGAGAGCGTTGGTCCAGGGCTCGGCTCCAGCCACCAAAAATCTTTACCCCAGCATCATAGTCTGCCTCCAGTGTGCCATCCTCCTGATAAAGGGCAAAGTGAGCAGGCCGTTCCCAATCTTCCCAGAAGTTAGCCCCGAAGTGCGGAAAATCTTGCTGGTAAGCATTACCGTAGG
>JBCBWU010000029.1:0-43314 GCA_039816955.1 Bacteroidota bacterium | reverse complement strand
GTAGGGCTTAGCAGTGGTTCATATTATTATGAGATTACAGATAATGCAGGCTGTATCTACACTGACGAATTAGTTTTAGAAGAACCCGACACATTGATCCTATCCATCGTTGCTGCACAGGATTCTATCTGCGGTGCAAATGGGGTGCTGACTGCGATGCCGCAAGGAGGCACACCTGAATACACCTACGAATGGAGCAATGGGCAAATGAGTGAGACAATAGGTGGGCTAACCGATGGGACTTATGATTTAATAGTAACCGATGTCAATGATTGTCCTGCTACAGCAGAATATATTCTCTATGAGTCGGAGTCGATAAGTGAGACTCTATCGGAAACAGCTTGCTTAGGAGCTGCTTTCACAATTAACGGACAAACCTATGCCCAGGATACCACTTTCCAGCAGACGCTAACTAGCTCTGAAGGCTGCGATTCATTACTGGAGGTACAACTCACCTTTTTAGATACCTTTTATTTCTTCTCCGCTTACGAGTTATGCCCAGGTGAGAGCATTAATATCGGTAGTCAATTGATTACACAAGACACTAGCTTTTCAATAATCCTTCAAACACAAGAAGGCTGTGATTCAACGGAGCACTACGCAGTTTCTTTTTCTACACCGATTGTTACACCACTTTCGGCAGAGATATGTGAGGGTGAGGACTACGATTTTGCAGGAGCACTATTAAGCGCTACAGGGATTTATTATGATACACTGGTGTCAAGTTCAGGCTGTGATAGTTTATTGGAGCTAAACTTACAAGTTAATGAGCTACCAGATATCCAGATCGAGCAACAAGGTAGCCTATGTACCGGAGAGGAAGTTATACTGGATATTGGCAGTGGATACGCTAATATTAGCTGGAGTACAGGAAGTGTTCAGAACAGTATATTAGTCAACAGTATCGGAACTTATAGCCTTACCGCTGCAGACGTAAATGGTTGCACAAATTCTGCAAGCATAAGCATCACGGATGAACCTCCAATCGTCGATTTTGTCATTTCCGGGCCAGCTTGCCCCGATGGTACAGGACAGTTGGAATTGATTGTTATCGATGGAGGTTTACCCCCTTACCACATAGAGGAAACAGGTCAGGTTGTGATGTCGGGCGATGTAGTTACCGATTTGCCTATCGGCAGTTATGATTACAACCTGCGGGATAATAGCGGCTGTAGCACATCCCTTTCTTTCGAGATAGCCCCTGATAATGACTTATTCGTTGATTTACCAGAAGAACTTGTCATCAAACTAGGAGAGAGTATTACGATTCCAACCCTAACTTCATTCTCTCCTGCATTTATTTCCTGGACACCACCTGAAGGTTTAGATTGTGCGGATTGCCTGACGCCATTAGCGAGCCCCAATGAGACTACTCGATATTTTCTCGAATTAGTAGACGCCAATGACTGTAATTGGGAAGGGAGTTTACTGGTCCGTGTCGAACAACCTAGTTTGTATGTACCAAATGTTTTTTCTCCAAATGGAGATGGGAATAACGATCTGTTCAGACCAGAGTTAAATAGTGGTGTCTCGGACATCCTATCATTTAGCGTTTATGACCGTTGGGGAGCACAAGTATTTATAAACAGTGGAGGAATCGAAGCTTGGGATGGACAGGTAGAAGGACGACTAGCTTCGCAAGGTGTGTACGTTTACTTTGTCGTGTGGCAAGATCAAGCGGGTAAAGTTCAGTTAGCAACGGGAGAGGTCACTTTATTGAGATAGTTGATGAGTCTTAACGTTTAATCAAAAGTGGAAAATTTATAATATGAAACTCGCTCTTACCATTTTATGCCTAATCTTGAGCCTCCCTTTTCAGGCCCAACCAGAAGTAGGCAAGAAAGCCCCAGACTTCAGCCTGCAAGGCATCCTCAACAAAGACAATGGGACCATCGCCAGTCTAAAGGATTTTCAAAATGAAATTCTCATCCTAGATTTTTGGGCTACCTGGTGTTCGCCCTGTGTGGCATCCATCCCAAAACTAAACGAGCTGCATGCAAAGTATAAAGATCTTGGAGTAAAGCTATTATCCATAACGGATGATTCGGCTGCTAGACTAGGCAATTTTCTTGCCAATACGGAAATGGATTATTGGGTAGGTAGAGACAATGACAAATCGATCATTGAAGCATATGGAGTAGTTGGCCGCCCAAGTTACTTCATCATCAATCGCTTAGGGATTGTAGTTTATGAAGGAACGGGCATCAATGAGGAAATTATTGAGGAGGTATTGGCTACTGACACATTCCAGCCACCGGTAGCTCAAAATGTAGAAGCGGGCAAAGTTTCATTAATTACCAATGGTGGATTCACTCCTGGTGACGATCCTGTCTACAATGCGGTTCGATTCATGGCTGGCGATGAAGATTTGATGAGTTATGATCGCATTTACCAATTCATTATTCGTCCATCATTGGAGGATGGAATTGATGGTTATGGATACAAGAATTCTAGAACTCACGTTGGGATAACATTCAGTGGAGGAAACTTAGTCGATATAGTTACTTTTTTAAAGGTTCTTCCATCGGTGCAAAGAGTCAAGAATAGAACGGATCAACAAGGCCGGTTCGATATCATCTATTGGAAGCCTTGTGCTAGTGTACAACTAGCTAGAGAGGAGGTCCTTGGTGAATTGTATCGAGGACTAGACATTCGATTGGATAGCATTCAAATTGAACAAGAGATTAAGGTCTTGCGAAGTGAGGGTGCTACTGTTATTCAAAAGGCGGATCTTCAGTTAGGTGCCGAAAAAACGTACCGCACCCTCGGTGAAGTGGCTGCTGTGTTGGAAGTCAAACTTGCTGAGTACGTGGCCGTTGATAATTTGCAAGAGGATTTGTACATACCCACTGATGATTTCATAACTCCTTGGGAGCTGGAAGAGGCTAGCATAGAAGTTATTACCGCTTATTTGCTAAAGTATGGTGTTAAGATTGTGGAGGAGGAGAGAACCTTGACGCTATTTGAGATCAAAGACTCAGCAGACTAAAACGGAAGCCCCAGTCCAAAGTTAAATCCAAAGTCATTGCTGTCCACATCGCGGAAATCGTTCCACCAGGCCGATTCTGGGGCTATCGCGTTGCGGAAGCTTGGGAAGTTATTGCGCAATTTGAGGCCCACATCAAAGCGGAAGATAAAGTAGGACAAATCAAGGCGGAAGCCCATACCCCCGGCGATGGCCATTTGTTTGTAGAAGGGGTAGATGTAGAATGGATCCTGATCCGTTCCCAGCCTTTCGGTCCTTAGAGAAAGATGTGAACCCGGGCGCTCGTTATCGTCGTCTGGCTGGAGCGTCCAAATGTTTCCTACGTCCAAAAATAGTGCTCCCTTGAGACGCAGGAAGACTGGAAAGCGGTATTCCAGATTCATTTCCAGTTTGAAGTCACCGGTTTGGAACAGCCGGAAGTTGTTCGTAGCGTCAAAAGCCAATGGGTCTTGATAGCCACCGGGGCCAAGTCCACGGGGCGCCCAGGCGCGCATACTGTTGGCTCCACCCACAAAGAACTGCTTCACATAAGGCACATCACTGGTGAAGCCAAAAGGTACGGCTGCTCCCATGTTGAGACGTGCGGCCAGCACCTGCTCTGGGCCAGTTTGCTTCTGAAACCGCAGGTCAATCTCGCCCTTGACATACTGACTGAAGTCAATACCTTGTCCAAGGCGAAAAGTATCTTGTTCATTGAGCAGCCAGTTGGACGCCCGATTAATCCCGTAAAGCTCCAGACCTGCGATTTCAAAGTTGGCGTTGAGGTAGCCTGTACGGCCTCGTAAACTCGTTTTGGTCCGGCGGATATAGTCAATCTCCCTTAATAGAAGACTGAAGAATACCTGCTGACCAAAACTACGCTCCAAGAAGCCGTTCTCTTTGAGCTGTTCCTCGAAAGCCATCTCCGTATTCGGATTGAGGTAATTGATGGCAAAGTTGTCGATAGAGAGTCGTTGATAACGATCAATGGGTATGTCGTAGCCGTAGGAAATATTGAGTAGGTCGTAGGAATACCAGTTGAAAATCAGTAGGTATTCATAACCCGCACCAATATGAGTAGTGGCTCGGTTGCGCAAGGTTCGGTAGAAGTTACTTCCCACCAGGCCAGATTTTTTTGGGCCTTGGAGTTTATAGAAGAGGAGTCGATAAAGCCCAAGGTAGTCGACAAATTGGGGTAGGGTGAGATCAAAATCGGCACGCAGGTCAACGGTATTCCAAAACTCATCCGTTCCAATCAGTTCTGGTGCTACTTCCACACCCGCAGATAAGTTGGTGGTAAATAATTCTGCTCCACCTAAGAAATTGCGATGCACGGCACCGGGGTTGAGCGACATCCCGATAAGATTGTTGTTAATCGAGTTACTCCGATCCGTATAATTGAGCTCCAAAGAGGTATTTACCTGGAAGAAATAGTTGGGCGTCAACTGAATACTCAGGTGTATGATATCGTCATAGTCTGGATCTCGTTCCTGTTTGATACGAACGTAGCGGAACACGCCTAGTTCGGCAAGCTGCTCGTTGGTACGACTGTATTCGACTTGGCTAAAGCGTTCTCCAGGCCGTAGAGAAATCGCTTTTCGGAAGGTCGTTGGATTAACGATAAACCCACGATCGGACAAGAAGAATCGGATGCCGGCAATGATGGTGTCACCAATAATATTACTGTTGTCAATGGTGTAATCTTGGTAGACATCAATATCGCCAATATAAAACTGTTGGTGTTCCTCTTCGCCGTAGGGCGGGAAAACGGTGATGTATAAGTTCGCTTTGTTGCTCGTCTGGAAGGTGTCTAGCTCCAAATCGCCAATTTGCGCCTGGTAAAACTCAGCATAGCCCTCATTACGCATCAGACTAGTGATTCGTCCTTTTTCTTCGGCAAAACGACTCAGGTCTAATGGAGCTCCGGGGCTAAATGGACCTATATCTTTATTCGCCTGGAGTAGCTGATCTATTTTTGGATCGGGGCTATAGTAGTTAATGCTGTCGATGTAGTAGCGTTTTCCCGGTAGGGCGTAATAACTAACCCGCATTTTCTTCTTCCGGGGGTCGCGTTGTGGAATCACCTGAGCCTGTAGCCACCCCTTGTAGTGCAGATAGGTCTGCATGTCCTGAGCAGTCTGGGTGGTGAGGCTATCACTATAAATCGTGGGCGGTTCCCCAATGGTTTCGCGCTTAAACCGGTTCCAACCCGTACTATCGCCTGGTTGAGAGTTATTGAGGTAGCTGTACTCCCTAGGGAAGAGGAAAAAGAAATTGCCGTTGACCCGCTGGCGGTAAAAAGTGGAGAGTTCGTAGGCCAGGTCGCCACGGTCTTCCATCTTTTGTTTAATGACCACCTGGTTCTTGTCCAGCAGGTACTCACCTTGCTTCAGAAACTTGGTGCTGTTGCAGCCACTGAGAAAGCCCCCCAACAGGATGAAGGGAATTGCGTATTTTACCGCCCAAATTGCGGTTTTTTGCATGCCACTTTCTAAGAATCTGATCAAGTCTCTTAAAGCTTTACACCGGAAGAAGTTCCGGCAAAAGTATAACAAATTTATGGCCGAGGGTGATAAGATCGTGCGCGAATTATTGCGACAGCGATACTATCGTATTGAAGGGGTCTATGCTACCGCCGAATGGCAGCGGGCTAATCAGGATGTGCTCGAAAATACCAGTACCTCTTGTACTATAGTTAACGAGGCGGAACTCCGGCTTATTTCCCAACTTACTACACCAAATCAGGTACTAGCGGTAGTAAACATTCCCACGCCACCCAAGCAGGTGGATTGGGACAACAATTGGAGCCTCTATTTAGATGGTTTACAGGATCCGGGAAATGTCGGGACCATCCTGCGTATTGCCGATTGGTTTGCCATTCCCAGAGTTGTTGCCGGGCCGGGTACGGTGGAGTTGTATAATAGCAAAGTGCTGCAAGCCAGTATGGGTGCTTTCCTCCGAATTCAATGGCTGGAATCAGACTTACCGAACATCCTTGCTGAAGCAGAAAACCTCCCTTGTTGGGTAGCTGATATGGGAGGCGATGACGTATTCTCTCTCTCTGCCCCCTCAAGTGGAATATTGGTAGTGGGTAATGAAGGGCAGGGCCTTTCGGCGAACGTACGAGAGTTGGCTACGCAGGTGATCTCTATCGCGGCTCCGGCTGGTAGTGGGGCCGAATCCTTGAATGTGGGGGTAGCGACGGGGATTTTGTGTGCGGCATTAAGGAGAAAGGGGTAATACGGTAAGTTTTGTCATGTAAGTTACGGGGCTCTGTATTGGCCCAAACCAATGCCAGAAACAAACGTTGGGTGCATGATTGATATATTCTCATTTATTAAACATAAACATGAGATAACCGTTACAGCCAACGCATTATGAAGGTCTTATGTACTTTTTCATTCCTGCTCTTCTGCTTCTTACTTAGCGCGCAAGAAATCTGTGATAATGGAATTGATGATGACGGGGATTCATTAATCGATTTACTCGATGATGACTGTAGTTGTAGTGAACCGGCTAGCATTACGGCTGATTTTGAAAACAATACTTGTTGCCCGGAAGGCTTCACGATACTTTCACCGTTTGGTGGACCTCCGACCGGTGGTTACACTTGCGTATCTGAGAATTGGGACTTCGCTGGCTTTACGAGTGTCGACTATTTTAACACCTGCGGTTACCTGGGCGGCAATCTTGTCCTTACGTCATCACAAACCGGAGGATCGCCCGTTTTCTTCCCCGAACCGCCACAACCTTTTCCTTCTGGAGAGGGCGTTATGGGGATGCTACTTACCGCAGACTTCCCTAGTCCTGAGTACACGGAAGGAATTGAACGCTGCCTAGACTGTAAATTGATTGCCGGGCAAACTTACGATGTGACATTCTTTGTAGGATTCAATAGCACAGATACGGTTTACACGTCCGAGCCAGTTGTAGAATTTGCGTTGTACGGAAAACCAGCGTGTGTAGAAATTCCAGATCAAGGTTTTCGGTGCTTAGAAGACTATGGCTGGATTGAAATGGCCACGTTCACCGCCGAAGGCAACGAGGGGGAATGGGTGTCCGTAAGTGGAACTTTTACCGCTCCCTTTGAGGTAGGAGCCTTAGCCTTCAGTAAAAGCTGTGAATACATAACCAACTTTGCACCCTTTGTCGAGTTCAATGATTATCATTTCATCGATGACCTGCAAATTACCGGTTCATTCACTGGTGATACTTGTGAACCAGAGATTAATACCAATCTTACCTGGAGTTGTGATGATGGCTATGTGCTAAATGCTGTTCCTGAAGATGCGGTGGAGTATCAGTGGTATTTGAATGGCATCGCTATTACTGGCGCCAATACTAACCCCTGGCCTATTGATCCGGTAGTAGTTGGTGAATATCAAGTGCGGGCTACCTTTCCTAGTGGTCGATGTGCGATTTCAGAACCCATTGATTTTGTACCAGAATTTGATGAGCTCAACCTTGATGCTGACTTGATGGATCCGTTGTGCTTCGCAGAAAATACGGGCTCCATTGCATTACAAATTAACAGTTCTGACGGCCCCTTTGATATTCAGTGGGACACAGGAGGAACCGAAAGTTTACTGGAAAATCTCAGCGCTGGCACCTATTCCGTTACGGTCACCGATGCTAATGGTTGCTCCGCCAGTGCGGAATTCACACTCAGCGATCCACCGCCTCTGAGTGTGGAATTAAATATCCAACAACCTGCTGGCTTTACGGCAGGAACAGCCGCTGCAATACCTACGGGCGGGGTACCTCCCTACCAGTACAATTGGAGCAATGACGCAGTGGGACCAATAGTAACTGACTTGACGCCCGGCAGCTATAGCGTAGTGGTTACGGATAGCAATGGATGTGCGACCATAGCCACTTTCGATATTCTGGAAGTACTACAGGCTGAAATTGTGGTAACACCGGAAATTTGTGCAGCTGATTGTAATGGTGTGATCGAAGTCTTGGCGAGTGGTGGCCTGGAACCTTACACCTACCTGTGGGATATTCCTGGGGAAAGTAATGTGCAGCAGGACCTCTGCGCAGGTGTGTATCAGTTTACAGTGACCGATGGCTTCGGTACAAGCTACACGCAGGAGGTCCTTGTGGAGACCGAAGTGACCATTAGCTTGAGTATTGAAGCTACTGAAGTGCGCTGCGCAACTAGTGATTTAACCGGTTTGGACCTATCCATTGCTGGTGGGCAGTCACCTTACGGCATTGCCTGGTCCACGGGAGCTACTACGGAAGATCTGGAAAATGTGGGCGTTGGAGCGTTCAGCGTGACCGTTACGGATGGCAATGGTTGTGTAGGTGTGCAAGACTATAATGTAGAACCCTATGCCCCACAGCTTATTGACTTTACAACCAGGCCGACCAATTGCAGGTGGGATGAATTTGAGTTGAGCTTGTTAACGCCCTTTTCTCCTGAGTTGACCTACTTCATTAACGGAGCGGCTGTTGATCTCGGACCATCCGGTATCTTGGGCGGTCTAACACCTGGTAACTACCGTTTTAGCTACGAAGACACCAATGGTTGTACCGAAGAAATTGGCGCTTTTAATCTGCAGGCTGGGCCACCTTACACATTATTCGTGGACGAATCGATACGCACGCTAGAATACGGTGAGGAGGTGGAGCTGGAAATCCTGGTGAGCCCAGAGAGTCAGCTACTCTCGGGGAGTGAAATCACCTGGTCTACACTGAAACCCTTTGATTGTCTAGCCTTTATCGGGGGAGAGTGTACCCAAATTCAGTTTAACGCTACGGAGTCCGAGTTTGTACAAGTGCGCTTTCGCGATGAAAACGGCTGTGAGCAGGTTTTTACCATTCCAATTAGAGTAGAGATTCCAGATTATGTCTACATACCCAACGTTTTCAGTCCTAACGGTGATGGAGTCAACGATGTGTTCACCATCTACGTGACGGATTTTGTACGCGTTATAAAGAGCGTTCAGCTATTCAATCGTTGGGGCGCACTGGTGTATGAAAATAATGATGTTCCAACAGGGAGGCAGCAGTTTTGGGATGGTCGCTTTCAAGGTCAACTGACGGAACCTGGTGTGTTTGTCTATTTGATCTCTTTGGAGTTGGTGACTGGTGAGGAAGTCTTACTGTCTGGCGATGTGACGGTGGTGCGGTAAAGCGAAAAGATGAGTCGTGTTTCTATATTTTAAAGGAGATGTTGCCTCCTGGTATCGTCGCACGTACGGGCCGTTGCATTTCAAGCTATGGGCAGCAGGGGAGCGTTAGCTTATGTAAGTTCGATACTACTGATCATGCGAATTATAGTTAATCGATACCACCAAATCCCTCACCGTAGCCATAACGTTACCCAGGTGATTGCTCAACTCATAGCGGATACCTATCCTCTCGCACATCCACCTCACTCATGAACGCCCAATCCGATCACTTAGTTTCTCTATTTCCAGTCGATTAAAAACGCGGCGCTTATGCTTGAAATCACTGTAGATGATTACCCCCGTCTTACTGTTAACTACCGAATAGAAAGCCGTATCGTAGTTGTTACGGATACAAGAAAGGTAGTAAAAGGGAGTTTCTTCCTGTAGAATTTTGTCACTTAATGCTTCACTGGAAATAACTTTATAGGGAAACTCATAGTCGTCAAATAAGCTTTCTTCATTCCGTCTTTTTTTCTGAGCGTTATTTGCCCGAAACTCATCAAGGGCGTATTCCGGCACGAAGAGTGTGTCATACTTTAGTCGTTGTAATTCAGTATCTAGATGGGATTCTGCGTAGAGAAAGCGTGTTTCCTTATTACTCAATCGCCTATTAATTTCCTGCAAATAGTTCTTGAGAAAGCCGGGTCTCATGTTTTGGTAGATATTACTACCGAAGGGCGAAGGCTGACATGGGATATCGTAATTTTCGGTATAGGCATCATAATTAGGATTTTGATAGCTATAAGGATTGTAGCCGTGTACCTCTACTCTAGCTATTGTTCTCTTCTCGTATCTTGTGTATGGTTCTTGCCCTTCCTCTTCTAAAGCGGCCAGCTCTTTTTTCTTATACGGCTGTTCCGCTCCTCGCAGCCACAGGTGTAGATGAAAATAGGGAATGGGTACTCTCGATACAGGATTGGAACGATACCGGGCTCTTTCTGCTGCGGTTGAGACTGGTCCTGGCGAATTTGATCTGGCTCTGCTGGTGATAGAGCGATCAATGTCAAAGAAAAGGTACTTTCCACTCGGTGGTAATTCGCAAACTTGTTCTTCATCAATGAGTGCTATATCAGAAACGGTCCAGACTTCCTCTAATATTGCGGCAATCTGTTCACGGTGATCCCGGTCGGCGGGCCGCAAAATAAAATAAGCTTGGGCCGCTCTGATTTCCTGATGGAGTGCTTCCGATATTTTCCCTGCCGCTATTTTTATGTCAATCTTCGTCCCCACGTTGATTTGTGCGGACGCGGATAATACAGTAGACAGGAGTATAATATAGAGGAAGAGCGTTCTCATGATGCGGCTTTGTGAATTTAAAGTGATGCCTAACATTAAGATAACATGCAGCAAGATTGTAGGTTCGCAAGCGATCTGGTAATCGCCTACCTAGTCTGTAAGCTAGATTATAGGTCAGGTGTTAGGAATCCTAAGGCTCATCATTGTATACTTATATGACTTGATCAAGTATCGTAGCCATAACGTTGCCCAAGTGATTGGTCAACTCATAGCGTTTGTTGCCTCTTACAAACTCCTGCGGACAAGGATCACAGCTCCCCCCACAATTGATGCCGGTTTTGCATTCAAGGTAGTGGCCATCTATCCAGCATCTTTTGAGGATACAAATTCTGGCATACTCACAGGAGGTGCACTGTGTCCGCCGTAGCAAAGCGTAGGAGGAACCTCCTAGTAACGGCCAATTGGGATCGACCGTTGCATATTAACTTCGCGCAGCGGGAGGTTACTATTCCCTCCAAGAATACTGTGATAAACGGGATCAAAAGGTAGCATACGGTTGACTTTCTGCCCTTATTATTAAGCTATCAAAAAATGATTCTATATTAAGGTAGCCATTGAACCTTTTGGGAACTATATAACTCACCTTTCTACCTTTTAGGCTTACTTCTAGGATCTTCTTTTTCTCAACTGGTATATAGTGCAGTCGACACGCCACTCCATCATAAAAGCTGGTTAGGATGGTATCCAATAGTTCCGCATTTCCATATTTAATATAAACAGGACTTTCATTAAAGTACCCTGTTAACTCGATTGTAAAAGTCCCTTTAGGAGGAAGGTTCGCGGAATCGTTTGGTCCTTTCAATAAAGAACAAGAAAAAAACATTAATAGACTAGTCATCGCGCTGAGGATCATATATATAGTCCGTTCTTTCATCCTTAGCCGCTCCTCTAGTAGTGTTTTTAAGGTCTTCATTTGTATTAAATTCATTAGTTCCTTGATTTAAGAGTCCTCTGTTAAATAATGACTCTATTTGTAGAATTTGATGCTCTTCTAGTATAAGGCCACCATCATCTCTAGTACCATCAAACAGTAAGTTCTCACCATTCGGAAAAAACTCACTTTCCCATGCTTTATATTCTTCAAAACTGACTTGTGTAAATAAGAGAGAAAAGAGCTGGCCAGGGTGCATAAGTCCTGCGGTATGGCCAATTTCATGAGCATAGACTCTTTCTGGCTTTAATATGCTTTCGTAGTCTACACCTAAACTGTAATAGGAAGTCAATCCACCTAGATCAGCTACCGCACCATTAGTGTAGGCTTTAATCTCTTTAGCAAAGTTCATAGGATCTGGCCTCATATT
This sequence comes from Bacteroidota bacterium, assembly GCA_039816955.1. Classification (GTDB taxonomy): domain Bacteria; phylum Bacteroidota; class Bacteroidia; order Chitinophagales; family Saprospiraceae; genus Lewinella. The sequence goes on along the minus strand of JBCBWU010000029.1, from coordinate 31,573 downwards.
GCTATACAACTTATCAATAGCATAAAGTGCATGATCTGTACTCTTAAGTTCAGAAGCTGAATTGGCAAATACTACTGATGAGCCTTCTACGTCAAATTTCCAATCAACATAACTTGGTCGTCAACGGTACAACCGACTTGCAGCGATTTCATTTATTGTACCGCTAAAAGCTACCTCATAGATCGACATCGCCGTAACTCTTACTCATGATTCTAAGGCTGCTATCTTCACTGTATGCTAGTAAGTACGTTATCGAATAAACGTCAGTGATAACTTCATCGCAACCATATTCATAAACTAGGAATGTTATCGAATAAGAATCGGCATTGACATTTTTCCTGTGACTAACCACAATTTCTCTACATCGGCCAGTATTAAAATTATAGGAAAGGTCTGTTGCAAGGAGTACCATAATCCTTTTATAATTTCTAATGATCCCTTTTTTGCAGGAGAGAAGATTACTCTCATCTGTAATTCGTACACATATCTCACTTTTATTTTCATCATCCAAACTGAGAATTTCCCTTACCGAACGATCAGCTATTAACGTATCTGTAAGATCACAATGTTCTACGCTCAAGATTTCTTGAGCATGCATCTCACTACTACTTTTGCACTCTAAAAGAAAACAAAAACACAGGGAGAAATAAATAAGAGTTTTCATTACTATTGCTTTTCTGGTAAAGTAGGGATGATAGTTTTATCTTGAGGTCTTGGATGATCCTCGTATTGCGGAACTGCTTGACCTGTAGTCGGATCCCTCATCAAACCTTCTTCCCGATTTAGGAAAATATCATAAAGTTGTTGTTGTAATGACGTTTTATTCGAAGGATCAAATAGCTCACCAAACAGTTCTCCAACCGCATTATTTCCTTCATCAAAGACTTTCTTTGTATATAAACCTTCTTCCACAAAGTCATCTTGTTTTCCATTAACGACATTTCCGTTGTCATCCATAATCGCATCATACCTATCTAAAGCATCCCCATAGTGAGTATACTCATTGATAAAAGTTATGTAGACATTTAGTAAAGCTAATTGCTTACCAATTTTAGGAATATCTGGATTCGCCATAGTTTGCTCAAAGTCCCTGATCGTGCCACCAAAAAAAATTGTAATGTCATTCGGACCTGCTCCAGAAGTTTCATTAACACCATATTTTGTCTGCCCCCTAAAAGTAGCTTGATCATCAATGATTATCAGTGGACCATTTCCAATGTCGCTTGTAATTTGTTCAGGCGTCAGCATTCCTACTGAGTATTTCTCTAAAACTTCCAACGTCTTAGGGGATTGCAGTATACCTTTATTAAAGTGTCCGGATGTAATTATATCATAGAAGTAAGGATAGTCCCTTTTATACTCATCAGCTAAAAAGGCTGGAAACTCTTCTAGCCCATCTAAGTCAATAAACGCAATCGGCTTATTCCCCGCAAACTGATACGGCGTATACCAAGGATAATCCGGTGCCAACGGATCCACACTCAAAAACCGCGCAATACTCGGATTATAGATCCGGAACCCATAATCATAATGCGTCTGCGCTCCCCACTCACCATCCTTATCGCGCTCTTTGCCATTAAACCCAAAACGATAATTATCAAACTGCCACTCAAACTGCCGGTCCTGCATGCGCAGGCCGAAGGGGTAGTAATCTTGGGAGGAGCGAATGTAAGCACGGTATTGCGGATCCTGCGGGTCGTCGTTGTTAAACGATACCACCCGGTCACTCACCGTAGCCATAACGTTGCCCAAGTGATTGGTCAACTCATAGCGTTTGTTGCCTCTTACAAACTCCTGCGGACAAGGATCACAGCTCCCCCCACAATCGATGCCGGTTTTGAATTCAAGGAAGTGGCCATCTATTGAGCATCTTTTGAGGATGCAAACCCTCGCATAAAGGACGACAAACCTGATGAACTAGCCGTCGGGATTTTTCTATACTTTTCAGTTGTAGCATGTGAAGGCTAGGTGATGATAAAAGAAGTAGAAAATGGGTAGTGCTAATATACTCCTCAGGTTGAGATACTTCATTGGAGGTGCACTGTGTCCGTCATAGCAAAGCGTAGGAGGAACCTACTGGCATCGGCCAAATGGGTTGACCGTTGCATATTAACTTCGCGTAGCGGGTGTAATCATTCAATTAAATCGAGAGTTGGCCTAGGTAATACCATCAGGAGTACCCATTAGAAATCCTATCAATAGGAGCAGCAGGAACAATGATATCAGTATCACAAAAAAAATAATGGCAGCTCGGTATTTCTTTAAAGACATTACTCATCGATTTAAATGATCCTGAACTTCATCGTCACTTGGTCCAATCCTAAACTGTCCGTAGATTGTCTGAATGCTCATATCAAGAAGCTTACTGATACCTGTTTGGCCAATATTTGGCATTCTGAGCTCAGTCTCAAAGTTACGGGTGCCAGTTGGATCCCCCCCTCGAAGCATAGGATTTAATTTGTATGGTAGAAATGATCCTGAGCTACCTGACCATCTTTCAAAATAGAGAAAGTTCTCAATAGCCTGAGCATCATAATTGCCATATTTCATCATATACCATCCTGTAGTCCAGGTTACCACCTCATTCCATTCGTCAGGATTACCCTCAACAATAGCATGGAAAGCGTTATTCCACTGAACTAATTTACTATATGGTACACCGGTTTTTCCAATTGCTCCTCCCCATAAAAACATTCCCATCTCATTGCGATTATAAAGGATGCCATCTATTAGATAGGCCGTATATTCATTTTCTCCGAATAACTCTTTATTCTTCTTGTAATCAAATTTGTCTCCTCCACCAGAGTTTGCCCAAATCCTTGTGTAGCCTTCTCCATCGTGGACCTTATTTACCAACTCTTCGAGCATACTTAAACTAGGAAAAGTTTCAGAATCAACTCTATCAAATAATCGATCTTCAGGTCTTGCCGAATCCCCAAAAAACGACCAATATGAATTTCCTTGATAATATTTACCGTCACCAATAATTAGGTTTCCGTCATCATGTTGCAAGAAATAGGAGTGCCTCCCCTCCATAGGTACTCTCCTTATTTGTCTACCTGACTGATTGTAAAAAATAGAATCAGCCCCAGAGGGATCGATGATTAGAATAGGGTTGTTGGAGTTCCAAGCATATACTGACTCATGAGGTTTGGGAATTGGATCAGTACTAAACCAACGACCAATACTAGGATCATACTGCCTGAATTGAGTAGTATAAGTTGTCTGCTGCCCCCATTCTCCATTATCATCCGCTTCCATCCCATAAACCCAAAGCGATAATTATCAAACTGCCACTCAAACTGCCGGTCCTGCATGCGTAGGCCGAAGGGGTAGTAGTCTTGGGAGGAGCAAAACTACTAGCAGTAGGGATATCCTCTCATCCTAAACTCCTGACTAAAACAAATTAAAAAAGCACATTAGTCACGCCAGCTGACATTTTCAGGTGCCTCATCCTTAATATGATTCAAGTTCTGTTCGATGAAAATCCTCTCAACCCAGTTATATTTTTTAAGAGACTGAAAATCATTATCTGTATAACTAGATACCCAAAGTGTTTTAAGATTAGTCAAATGACTGAGTAATGTATAGTTTGTCTCATCGCCAAGATCAATCGGTAATCGTAAACACTCTAACTTCCTGCTTGGAGTAAAAGCATCTGTTACAGGAGGTAACTTAACAGACTTACTACAAAAAATTTCAACCGTGCTCAAATCTTCGAACTCAAACCACTCTTTAGCTATAGTGTTTCGGTGAACTTTTTTATTCAATGTGAGTGATATATACTGTAAAGAATCTGGGAGTAACATCACATCTGTTTTTCTGAGAATATCAATAGAGATCTTTAGAACTTTTAAGGCTGGACAGTTCTTTAGAAATGGAGGAGTAGTTCTAAATGGAGCCGTGACTCCATCAAAATATTCTAACTGTGGTAAAGAATCGCAATTTTTATCTCTTATTTTGCATGATACTTCAAGCGCTATGACGGTTTCTCGAATATTGGTTAAATCGCAGATCTGTAATCTTTTTTCAGATGCAACGGATAAATACCTAACCGGAGAGGTACGATCTAAAGAGAATTCCCTTAATTCTTTGCTTTTTGAAAAGGACACCAAATAAGTATCATTATCTGCACATAAGGGGTCAAAAGCGTTTCTAAGGCTATCTAATCCATTAAATACTACATAACAACTTTCCGAAAAATGCTCTTCGTAAGTATGCAGTATTTCTTTTTGGAGGTCTTCACAAAAAGACTGGGTTTGACCATTGGCTATTAGCAAGAATATAAAAAGCATTATTCCGAATACTCTGTGTCTAAGCATAAGACCAAGATTTAATTATCATCTGTAAGAATATCGTGAATGGATTCTAAGTATTCACTATTACGTCGCTTCCCTAATCGACTAGGGAAAGAATTTCGGAACCCTTTCTTGAAAAAACCAAAATCATACCTTCCAGAGAGTCCTTCGTTACTTAGCCTAATATCCATAATTGTAGTGTAACCGGAAGAAAAAGTGAAGTCTTGTAGAGAAAATCCATCAAATAGCGCATTAGATCCTGTTGTCCGGCTTATTGTAGCTTTACCATATGCAAAGAATCGCCAATTTTTATTCCATTGCGTTTCACTTTTTTCATTAAATACTATATCAAGTTGAAAATTTGTTAGTAAAGGTTGGCCACTGGAGTAAAGATTATTTAAATAATCATAATCTAGATCAGAAGTAGCAATAGGAAATGTGATAGGAATTGTTATCCGATTATATGAATCCTCTTTATAACCAGGGTAAAAAAGACCACCTTCGATATAACGATCAGTTAGGCCCCACACATGTCCATATTCATGGGCTCCTGTAGTAGGATTGCTACCGTATGTATTTTCGTTCAAAACAATAGTTGATGTTCCAACGTCAGCATAGGATGGACGATTTATATTATCAATAAATACATTAACTGTTGGTAAAGAAGGATCTAGATTGGGATCTTGTGGATTTGTTGTGAATATAGAGCCGCTGCTTACGTCAACTTGATTTCCGCCATATTCTTGTTGATTCCAAACATAAATGCAATCTGCTTCGAATTGGCAAGCCATTTCCTGAAAAGCGGTTTCCGTTAAACTAGATTCTGGACCTTGTTGAATTACGACATTAGCATTTATTTGCCCAGTCTCTTTGTTGGGCTCTAACCCATCCCGATCACTGGCCCAAATCGGCATATTCCCCGCAAACTGATACGGCGTATACCAAGGATAATCCGGCGCCAAAGGATCTACACTCAAAAACCGCGCAATACTCGGATTATAGATCCTGAACCCATAATCATAATGCGTCTGCGCTCCCCACTCATCATCCTTATCGCGCTCTTTGCCATTAAACCCAAAGCGATAATTATCAAACTGCCACTCAAACTGCCGGTCCTGCATGCGCAGGCCGAAGGGGTAGTAGTCTTGGGAGGAGCGAATGTAAGCACGGTATTGCGGGTCCTGCGGGTCGTCGTTGTTAAACGATACTACCCGGTCACTCACCGTAGCCATGACGTTGCCCAAGTGATTGGTCAACTCATAGCGTTTGTTGCCTCTTACAAACTCCTGGGGACAAGGATCACAGCTCCCCCCACAATCGATGCCGGTTTCACCATTGTTTTGAATACCGTCGTTACAGTAATCAATGGTGCCATTATCCAGATCAATGTTATCTATATAAACGGCGGCACTGTCCGTTTGATTACTCGCCGGGTGCACAAACTTCAGCTTGGAATTGGCATTAAAGGGCCCCGGCACAATAGCCGTAAAGGTGAGATCATTCACCGGTACAAGACCAAAATCCACACCGTGCACCCAGGTTCTTACGGTACTAAAACTCGCGCCGTTGTCGTGTGATACCTGGAGGGCCAGATAATCTCCGTTTACATCCAGGTTGGTATTAAAACAGAAGCGTACCCGAAGATCGGTAGCCACGGATAGATCCAGTTGCGTGGGATCCGTTTGGATGTACTCGCTGGTATCCAACTGTACCGCAAAAGTGGCCGGGCCACCACTACAAGCAAACTCCGTACCATCAGCCAGGCTAGCACCACTACTGATACCTTCCCACTCGTCTTCCCAATTGCTAAAGTTGAAACGTTCAAGATGCACGCCGTTGGAAAAAGTAAAATCACTGGCATAGTCATAACAAGGCGGGCAGTAGGCTCCGCCACAGTCAATTCCAGTTTCGTCTCCGTTTTGGATTCCATCCGTACAAGTAGGACCACTACCGGCACCTTCCGGTGTGCCTACTCCCACCTGAACACCGGAGGTATAGTGCCCCAGGCGGCTGGAGCCGTATAAATACTGTTCTTGCCAGTTCAGCGCTTGGGTGGGGTGGCTGTGCTCGTAGGTGGCCAGCACATTGCCTTGCGCGTCGCGCACGTAGTAGGTATCAAAGGTGATACCCGCGGCATTGGTGTAGCGCTTGCGGACCCGGTTTTGGCTGGCGTCGTAGTCAAAATCAGTGCGCGCACTGTCGGTATTACTAACCACGCTCAATACTTTCCCGTAAGGCGACCAGGTAATGCTATCGTTTTGAGATTGGGCGGTATTCACCGAATGGATGAGGTTACCTGCACCATCGTAGGCGTAAGTATTGGTGCCTTCAAAATCGCCGGGGAATACGGCATTATCGGCGGCGTTTACGTTATCTACCACACTCGTCAGGCGATTGGCCCGGCGGCCATCCGCCAGGTTGCTGTAAGTGTAGGCTAAATCATCCAAAATGGTAACCCCACTAGTCGTTTTTGCGTGCCGATCCAGGCTCAGGATGTTACCGTTGGGATCGTAGGTATAGCTGGTCTTAAACTGGTTACCCAGGTCCCGTTCGTTGCCGTTCCAATCAAATATGCTAGCATCTCTTAGTTCATATACGTCTTGCCCTAACAATCGGTGCAGTTGGTCGTATTGGTAGGTATAAGCCTGAGACAAGCCATTCTTGTGCTTGCTGTGGGAAGTAACCATGTGCCGGATATTACCATTGTAGAGGCTGGTATTCGCCGCCGCCAGCGGGCTACCCGCAATGGGCATTGCTACCGAAGTGCCGAAGAAGGTAGTGCCCAGGGGCGTATAATCTCCGTCGAAGTAACTAAGTGAATAACCAAAGACATCTTTGGCTACTTGAGAACCCAGAAATTCAAAGATGGGCGGCGGAATAGTATCAAAAGGATCAGGGTCAAAGCCTACGTAGGTGGCTGCCGGGCCGCCATCGTAGCCCGGGTCGTATTCTGCTTCCCGGATATTATCAGCATTCAGTCCTTTAATCCAGCCCTGAATGGTGTAGGCGTAGTCGCAGCCCTGTACTTTGAGTTCACCTAGTTCGCTTCGCTTCAGTGGTCCGTGCGGATAGTATTCGTAAAGGGCATCCTGGTCCCAAAGGCCACTATTGGAGTGCATGGTCTCGGCCGTGCTGGTGTGTACATTTACCAGTCGGTTTTCGTCGTCGTATTCGTAGCGGTGGGTGAATTGATCCAATTCCCCTTCCTGGTATTTCACCGCGTGTACATTTCCACTAATGAGATCGTATTCGTAGGCGACCGTCTTGTAGCGGTTACCGGTACTGGTCAGCTTCGGAAAATCCTGCACCAGTAGCTCCACATTGCCCGCAATATCGTATTGGTAGTGGGTGGCGTAATCATAGGTGGTACTATCCCCATCGTTCAGCTCTTCAAAGGTCACCGATGCTACGCGGTTGCGCAGTATATCGCCGGTCAGGCTCACATCAGGTATGGTCGTCACGTAGGCATTGTAATAGGTGCGGGTGACGTGCGTTTTAGTACTAGCACTACCCGCAGCAATCCAATTGGCAAGTAGTTGTGGGTCCAGCGCCGTACTGATCGTCATACCAGTCAGACTTTCTTTTTCCCCTACTTCCACTACCCGGCCCAGATAATCGTAAACGGTATAGCTGTAGAGGTTCTGCCCCTGCTGGCGGCCATCTTGGGATACTACTACGCGGCCTAAACGGTCATACCAGGTCTCCACCGGATCATCCTGATCTGGGCAGGTCTTATAAACCACCTCATTGAGGCTGTTGTACTGGTAGGTGGTAATCATATCATGCCCCGGATAGACCGGCGAACTACCACCCGGGTTCTGCCGGTGAGCAGCTACATTTTGCACCCCATTCGAATCCAGCCGACTGACGCCTTCCGGCGGAACTGTTTGTACCAGGTTCCCGGCCTGATCGTAGTAGTAGAGGGTGTAATGGTACTCAGTATAATTAATGTTTCTGCTAAAACTTTCCGTTAAGCCACTCAGGCAAGTAGCCAGGTAGGTATCCACAAAGTCTTCCCGCAAACTGGCCAGGGAATCCTGATAATCGAGCGTGGCTTGCTGTTGAATGAGCGGCAACACAATATCTTCGAAACAAGGCTTATCCACTTCCGGGAAGGCGGATTCCGGGCACAGCAGGGGCGGACCTATGAGCTCGGAAGAAGGAGTAGCCGGACCAGATAGCCCACAATCTAAGGCAAACTGCGCGTACTGCTCTGCCGACAAATTCCATCCCAACTGGTAATTGTAGTAACGGGCACGTAAAATGTCGCGCTCCAAATCCGAAACACCGGTGAAGGTTGGGACACTATCGCGCAGATCCGTGAAGTCTTTACAATCAATACAGACGTTACATTCCAAATGCGGAGGGATGGTCACCGCTACAGGAAAGACATTACTGCTGTAACTGGTGTCCATGATGGCCTGCAGTGCATCCAACTCTTCCTGGGTCATCAGCACATCCGGATGACGATTAAAGTACACCAGCAGCGCGGAGTCTACTGCGCTTGGGAAATTAAAAGTCACGACAGACTGAATAGTCGCTAGTTTATCCTGCCAGCAACCCTCCTCATTCAAAGGATCAATATAGCGGGTAGTAACGGGCCCGTAATAAGGTAAGCGTTCGTGGGGTGGTAGCCCCGTATTGACGAAGGGCGTACACTCCGTCGTATCATTTGGCATAAAACCAACGATAGCGGTAATGGCTTCCGCAAACGACCCATAGGTAGGCGCAGGCGTAAAGGTAGAATCCGGCGTAATGGCACCATTCGGGTGTTGGAAGTCACAGCCCGCCAGGCAGATTTCCAATAATTCGGTCCGCAAGGTGATAGAATCCGCTACCGCAATGCCACAGTCGGCAAATTCGGCAAAAATGTTGTCAATGGTCAAATTGCAACTACTGGTACAGTTATCGGTTAAGGTCGTTTCCAGTTCCGTTTGCAGTGCTGCCTCCAGTTGATCATAAGGATCATTGGAATTGGTGGGATCATCCACCACCGTGGAGTAATTACGGTCCTCCAGAACGGGAGGGAACAATCGAATCTGCGCCGTATCGGCCGTACCCAAGATCAAAACATCGGTGTAGAGGTCCACCAGGCGAGCATCTATCGTGCCACCACCACAGACCGTATTATTCGCAATTTGATCCAGGATGACCAGCCGTTGCATCTGGCGTTTTTGACTAATGTAAAACTGTCGCAGTAATCGCCAGGCTTCATCGTCGGCATAGGCAGGGCCCTGCCCCAGTGTTCCTCCTTCTCCGTAAACGATACGGACCACCATTTCCACTGCTGACACCTCGGCTTCGGGCACACCGGTAATGACCGTATCGGTGATATTATTCATGTAATCAATAATCTGTTGCCGGTAAGCTGCTCCTGGTCCTCCGGTCAGGAAATAGGGGTCACCTAACGCTATCGTGAGGCTGTCCCAGTTGAACTGCCCCATTTGGTTGATCAAGCCCACATTGAGTGCTTCTTGGTAGGTATCTACGTTCCAAAGCAGCTCATCGTAATTATTTAGGATGGAGTCCGCACACAGCTCCTCCACCAGGCACCACTCCGGATGAAAGTCAGCGGCCAGGGGCTGTAGCCAGGATTCCCGGAAATTTGTGATGAATTCGGTCAGCGTTAACTGATTAACCGGTAATTGTTCTACAGCACCGTTACGGACTACCTGTACCGAATCCCCACCAAAGTCAACAGTCGTAAAGTTGATGGTAGCGCTGGTATTCAATACAGAATGAGGAAAAGCCGTAGCTGAATAAGCACCGCTGATCGTTTCGTAGCGGGCGTACTGCGCTCCGGGTAGGAGGTCGGTGTATAAGGTTCTTCGGTACAGTTCACAAGGGTTGTTCGTCCGGCAGAAGCGATCAATATTGTCTTGCAATTCCGCGAACATCTGCTGGCCCAGCGCCGTCTCCTCGGCAGTAGGCGATGCCCCAAAGGCCTGTGTGATAAAGTCCTGTTCCTTGATATCTTTATAACTACAGATATCCACATCACACTGGAGCACTAAGCTATCCTGATACTGTTGTATAAAATTCTCTATACTAGGTAGGCAGGCAGAACTGGTAGTATCGCTGGTTAAATGATCAACATAGTAATTGACGTACTCATCGAACTGGGTAGCGCTCAAACTCAGGCGTTTAGTGATTTTGTACTCGCCCGGCGTCAGTTGAATACCACTTTGATTGAGCGATAAATCGGCTTGTGGATTAGGGCAGGTCAAATCCAAATTGCCCACTACGTAGTTACTATCTACCAGTACGAGGGGGTGACCGGGGTTGGCGGTATTGAAGCTGTTTCCACAGTCATCACTGATTTCAATGGTCAAATCGTACTTGCATTCGTAACAAGCCGTATCCGCAGCGCAGTCGGAAAGCATTTGGGGAATGTCTTCCAACAAATAGGCAAGCGAAAGGCTGGTATTCTCCGGCACCAATAAAGAGGAATACGAAACCAAAGACTGATTTTCGGGAATATTGAAGATGGAATTGTAAGTAGTACTTATTGATTCTGTTACTTCTGGTTCGTTGAGGGCCGTAACGTTGGCGGGTACAGTTCCGGCTAGCGCGGTGGCGATGGTACGTCCCTTAGCATCCAGGTAACTCACGGAGGCTTGTCCGTTGGGATCAATCACCATATGCTTTTCGTAATGCTGAGCCAGCCCAACATTGTTACCAAAGAGCCGGTCCAGTTCTTGTTGGGCAGGCTTGCCGTAAAAATAGCTGGACTCGCGCCCACTACCCAGCATCAGGTGTGGTCCTACTCCGCTTTGTCGCCTTACCCGACCGGTAGCATCGGGAGTGAATTCTACCATTGAAAAAGGATAACCCTCGGCGTCGGGTGTTTCCCGCGGGGCTGTGCTACTATTTTGCGAGAAGTAGCGGCCTACTCCATTTGTATTGGCCAGAGAATCTGGGGCAGGGTTGCAATCTCCCGTTAGGAAATCACTCTTCGAATAAGGTTGCCCAGCGGTATTACTCGACTCGGCAAGTAAGGTAAAATACTCCAGGCCCCTGGTTTGATCAATCCTGGGGGAGGGTATGGTTTCAATGACCGGCCGGCCGTGCTGATCGTAAATAGTTTGCGTGGAAAGTAAACGCTCCGAACCGTTCGAGACAATGTAATTACCACTACTCCCCAGTACTTGCTTTTGTCCAAAACGGGTACGGCTTTGCCGCAGGCGTTGCGAGCCATCAAAATAATTGACGCTCATCATACGCTTGCCTTCTTCCGCAAAAGAAGACGAGAACTGCCAGTTATAATCCGGCTCAAACCAATTCAGGTCAATACGCTGGGGAAAACTACTGAGGATACCACTTTGCCCAGTAGTAGACCAACGGGTAAAGGTGTAGGCATTATTAGCGTCTCGATTGACTCCTCGAAGCCGGTAAAACAAATGCCCTTCCGGGTAGGCTTCCGTTAGGAAATACTCAGTAGCATTGGTATTGATCCGCGTAGCATTATGCTTAAATAACCAGTCAAAACTACCGTATACGGTTGGATCTCCACTAGCGAGCCATTGACCTACCTCACTTTCATAATGATAGAACACGTATTCCAAATCATAACTGGTGGCACCATCAATTCCCGACCAACTAATCCGGTGCCGTAAATCCGCCACATCGGCGTACGGAATAGAATCGTAGAGCACTGTGGGTATGGTATCACAACTAAAACTCATCGCCATGGCCATGGCCATTTCGCCAATCACTCGCATTTGGGGCATTGTCTCGGGGAGCGAGTCTCCGCTAATTTCAATGCGTAGTACTTCTACTTCCATTTGTTGCCCCCCTGTAAAAGTGGTATAGGCAGCTACAGGCGAAACCCCGGTGGTATCATTAACCTGATAATTGATGACCAGGTCGGTAATAAATCCATCGCTGGGAGGCCCATTGGGGTTGTCCTGTCCACGCCAGACATTGACCCGAATGGTAGCGATAAATTGGCAATCCACAAACTCAGAGGTGTCGGCCATTTCATCGATCCGGAAGATGATTCTGTTGTCTACGTAGCGAAATGAATCAATAGCTTGCCAGGAAGTGGAATCTACATACCGGTCGTTGGTGACCAGGAAAGAGGAATTATCAGCGACTGGACTGCCGACAACCTGATTGACAAAATAGGCGGTGTTTTGGCCATCTTGTGCCTGCACATGACTTACGATAAAGAGGAGGCCTATAAAGAGTAGAGCTAAACGGCTCATAGCGCTATTGATTTGAAATTTTGCGATTTGGTTGCGAATCTGTCCGTACGTCCCTTAGGGATTTAATCTCATGACGGTACGCCCTTCCTGGATGGTCACCACCCCGCGTTCCGTTTCTCGTTTGATACGGCTGAGCAGGCCGGCATCGTCGTATTCGTAAATGACCGCGTAGTTATTGTCATCCAGCTCAGCCAGGAGGCGCATAGAGGCTGGATCATACACAAAGCCTTTGGCCACGGCATCTTCGGGCATGATGCGTAGGTCATCAAAGAAGGTATTTCCTCCCGAGCTGGCTTTGAGTGTGACTTCCAGTGTTGCTGCTCCGCTTGGAATAAGGAAGGCCCCTTGTACCCGGACCCAACCGTCAACAGGGTTCCTCAAGGTAGCCGGTGTTTGAGTAGTACCTACCTGCTGCTGGGTGGAGTTGAAGAAGCGAAACTCCAGCGAAGCACCGGCCAAATCAAGTGCACAATCGAGCGTTCCATTATCAGCTATCCAGCCGCTAAAGTGATACTCCCTCCCGATGTAGGGACTAAACCTCGGTAAACAATCGTCACAATCGAGCTCTAATCCGTAGGAACCCTTGTAGTCCTTATCCGAACAATCGGCATTAGCTAGCGGAAAACGAATGCTCCGATCCGCATTTAAGCGTAAGGAATAACGGCCGGTATGCGCAAATTCTTCCGTCAGCATTTGCTGATCGGTGGTATCATAAAGCGGAGATAATAAATAGAAGTGTCGCGGTGTGTTGAACTGCTCCCCGGCATTATCAAAATAATAATCTTCAAAAGATTCAAAGCCTATTTCACGTAATTCAGCGTTGGCTACCGTTGCAACAGCAGCAACATTATTGTAACCAAATTGTACCGTACTGGCAATGTCGAGTGCGTCCTTGGTCTGTAATGGTTGACCTAGTCGATTGTAGTAGGACACCTCCGTGGTTTTTAGCCAATCCGGATTGGGATTAGGTTCCCAAACGCCGTTTTGTTCTCGCCAGAACATGGAGTCTACAGATATCCCACTTACCTTTTGGGCCACACTCTTCTCGATGGGATGACTGGTGGTAAAGTCGACCTTGGTTCGAGCCTCGGCATTGTACATCGTCCATTCGTTGCTCAAACGCCAGTTCCCGTCAATCCCCCGTAGGAAGACATTGCCGAAGGTGACTTCATCGGTTGGTGGATTACCGGTCCGCGGATCCTGATCACAATTAAAGGACCATCGGTCGTTCATTTCCACTGCGGAGGCTTGAATGACATCCAAACTATCTGGATTGCGAATACTCGTAGGGAGGCTTTCACCCATCGGTATAACTCTTGGATCTTCCAGCAGCATAACGCTTTGCATCTGAGCCATAGATTGATTGCGCTGGCCAGAGCGAATAATCAGGGCACTCATCGGGTTACTGTAGTCCGCTGCTACTCCACTTTCTTCGATAATTAACCAGTAGAGCTGTCCTAAGGTATCTGCCTGGTACAGGAAGAAGGGGCCTGACTCAAATTGGATTGGGTCTTGAGTGGGATCGTACAGTAGTACCTCATCCCCATGGGCCCAGTACTCATTTCCGGTGGGTAGGTTACTGAGTCCGCTATTATCTACCGTAATGGTGGGTAATTCCGCCCTAATATTCTCGTAAGCGGGCCGCATACCGTCGTAAGCCCAATAAGCCGGGAAGTTCCAGGTATACACCTTTTCCCGGAATTCATTTTCGGTACTGGATAAAAGCACTTTGCCGGTCTCTTCGTCGTAGAGCAGATTTTCGCTCTCCAGGGAAGAACCATGTTTGGTGACAATGACTTTTTCCACTATGCCGTAGCGACGAATATGTTTGGTGGTTACACTAGTGCGCAGTTGCCGGATACTAGAATTTAAGCTGGGATACACGGTGACAATCGGAAATGCTATTGCTGAAAGCGGAAACGGAAGCGGTAAAGACACTACATCCACTTGACTTTCTACGCCACCGGCGTTGACATAAGTATCTTCCTGGCTCATTTCTTGCCAGAGATTTACTTCCAATCCAATAGAACCAGTAGAAATATTGCGCTGCTTATTCACGAACTGCACTGTGTTTTTAAGCCGCAGTTCTTCGGCCTGTGGATCTTCTACCAGGTACTGGTAATCCGTACTTTCCAGTAAAGCACCTTGTGCGTTGTAAGTACGCATGGAGCGGGGCTTACCGTGCATATCGTTGGTTTCCACTACGTATCCTTGAGTGGCCGCCATTTTTTCCATTTCAAAGTTGGTGAAGGGCGCCGTGAGCGGAATGGAGGTAATGGGTATTTCATCCTTGCGAGTGACCTGTACGAAGGTGGGGAACTCTTTGGCGGTGTAAAAGTCGTGAATCGTCCAGCCAGTTGCGGTTCGGGCATCCTCAGCATTGTTGATACTCTCCACTTTTACCTGTCGATAACCAATCACTGGGGCGGGAAACAGCGATTCTACGTAAGGGGCTTCTATGTAGAAATAGTTAGAAGGGGCCAAGTGATTACGATCTTCGTACACATCAGGCTTGCGCCCCAGGTTTTCCTCTCCACCTAAGAGTGGTTCCCAGGCAGCTATGCCGGAGCTGATCATGCGTTTGACCCCATTAATTTCATCTTCTATCTGGTATTCGTAGGTCTGGCCATAAGTGGCTCCCGTACCCGCAATACCTGTACTTTCTTGCCATGCATCACTGATTTCTAAACGAGCTACTCTCGAACCTCCGCCAAACTTCTGGAAGCTAGGATCAGCTAGGCGCACCATAGCGTTAGTGCCACTTGCCAGTGTTCTACTCCAGTTCTTGCGCATAGCATGGCGTTCGAAATTGCGGAACAACTCCCCCAGTGTACCAATAGAGCTAAGCAGCGCTCCAATGGCATCAACAACACTTTCCGCCGTAGAACCCTCGAGCGAAAGACGCGGATAAATCAGCTCTGGTATTTCCAGGCGGAGCTTCTGTAATCCAGCTTGCGTAATAGGGTGGACGGAAGCTTTGCGCTGGACGGGCTTTAACTCCACCAGCAGTTTGAGCTTGGCCGGATTTTGGGTATCTTCTACGATATTCAAGCTAGCAAACTCAATATCAGCATAACCCGCTACATAGTTATTCTTGGTGGTATCCTGGATCAGCCTCAACAGGCATTTAAAATAGAGCTGCTCCATATCTGCGAAGAAGAATTGCCTGATCTGAGCAGCGCTCAAATTCGTCAAGGGAACCCCTCTGGCAATGCGCTCCAAATCACCTCTTGCTTCCTCAATATCTACTACGGCCACCAGATTTAAGTCATCTTCGCCGTCGTCACCATAGAGGTCTCTACTAATGGGCTCGTCCAAACTTGTGGTACCAGATTGAAAGCCCTCGACAAAGAACATCCGACCAGCGCGCTTATTTTGCACATAGGCGTAATCATCTGATTCGTAAGTGACCTCGATTTTACCTCCAGAGGGTAAAATGACCTCATCCAGATTCCAAAGGGCAGTTTGAGCCTGAGCGCTGCTCGTATCTTGTAGAGCGTAAGGGAAATCCATTTGGTTGGGGAAGGCTGTGGGATTGTCCTGATAATACCCCCAACGATTAACCCAAGCTTGTTGGTAATCAACAGTAGTATCGCCGCTCACATCTTCCGCCCGGTAATTGAAGCGATAGGGATGAAGGAGGCCTGCTTTACTATTACCAAAAGTAAAACCGACAGTTTTGAGCGTGAGCTTCGCACCATTAGTGGCTACTGAGTTGGGCGTATTCGTACAAAGTGTATACTCATAGGAGAGATGAGCCGTCTTTAGCGGCTCGGGCTGTTCTACCGGACTGGCAGCGTTGGCTCTTGCAATTTCCGACTTCGTGTACAGCCGTATTTCCTGAAGTCGGCGCGTTCGCTGCGAAATCGTATCGGCTGGTGCATCCGCTATTAGGCCATTGCTATTGATCCCTACCGCATCAAGTCGGGCGGCCTGTGCTTCGTTGTCGGAGGTGGCAGGATCATCTGGGATGACCGTCAGAAAATGAGCCAGCATACTACGGCTTTCAATCGAATGCAAGTACCAAAGCTCTTTGGCGCCGTAACTATAGGAAGCCTTGTCATCCAAATCATCTGCCCTATTCCCCTCCACATAACGAGCCACCCCTGCGGAGCCTGTAGCGAGTTGATCAGAATTAGAGACGGCAGTTCGCCACTGGTAGGATTCACTCACCCGGGTATAGTTGAACTTGGTAGCAGTTCCCAGATCATCATCCGTTACGCCATCTCCGGTAACGTCTTGATAATCGGCCGACAGAACCGCAGTAAGCAAATATCCGTGGGCGTAGGCTGGTGTTTCTTGCTTTTCGTAATAATTATCCCGCCCCGATGTATTATCGGTGGATGCCTCTGTACCGCTATATTCAATCAGACCAAAATTGGGATCAGTGGGATCAAGCAAAGCTGGGGCTCCGCTTGTCACACTAATCGTTACATCCTCCTGGCTCACATTATAGGTAGGCAGTCCGTACACGTAGCGGGTGCCATCCGCTTGGGTTACCGTGATCTCAGAAATATGATGACCTTGGCGATACTCCGCCATGTTGGCATCATCAAAGCGTGGCAAAGCACTTGCCTGAGTAGTGGAGCAAGTAGGACAAACCAGTGCATTTTCAGGATAATTGCGAAGCTGTTTATCCAACCCACCTTCCGCTGCTTCCCGGGCGGTCAGGTAACTCACGGAAACCGTGCGTTTGTGTCGTTGCTGACGACCAACATTATTTCCAATACTAGCTTGTGAAATGTTATTAATCTCCCACTTATTGACGGCTGCCGTGGCTACGATATTACTTTTAATCTCGGTGTGAATGGGGCGATTCGCTTGTAGTTGTTGGTAAAAGTTATTGTCACTTAAGCCCATGTCACCGGTGGTTGCTAAATAGGCTGCTTCTCCATCCTGATTGGTTTCGTGAAACTGTAGGGTGTTCGCCACAGCATTGGCATTGGTCCATTTCTTTCGTTCGTAGAAGTTTGCGCTAAGGTCCACGTCCAAACCAAAGCGTGCGAGGGCACCGAGACCAAATTCACCACCCAGGGTCGCTCCAATATCATTGTTTACTCTCCGGGTCGGGGCAAATAATCCAACCTGGCTGCGGTTCACGTGAAAAGAAGTGGACAGGCCCGCCGCTGATGCACTGAAGTAATCATACGTTCCCACTACCGGCGGTAGGTTGGGCAAGGACTGTTCGTAAGTCCCATAATTTTCCCGATTGTAATCCGTCAAGGCCGTTTCTACATTCTGTCCATCCTCGGCGTACAAGGTTCCAAAGGCCGGGGAACTTACTTGGTCGGTACTCAGGGCCTGGCTGGAATAATACCCATCAATACTGAGATTGGGATGAGCTGCGAAAATTTCAGCACCGAACGTTCCACGGAACCGAAAGGAAGTATTCTGCATTGGAATCTCTCCGATAGGGGTATAAGCAAAACCATTGGACAAAACACCAATACCGATTCCGAACATGGGGCGTGCCCCTTTGTTCTTGAGTCCAGATTTACCATTTAAAGTAAGTCGGCTTAGCCCTTGTCTAGAGCTCACATTCGCCGCAGTGTTCAAGCTGTATCCTCGTTTATTGAGCCGCGCACCAATACCAATGCCGACACCCGCTCCTTGCTGAGAATCGCCAGAAAGCGTGAATCCAAGGCTAAACAAACGGCCAAGCTGCAATGACGGTGACAGGGAAAACGACGTGCCAAAACCACGATAGTTATTGTAGTAGATCGAACCGTAGAGTCCTCCGGGTTCAAATCCTATTACTTCCAGTCCAGGACTAACCCCAACTCCCACCGTTCGATCAGGTTTAATGTTGAGCGTGCGATCCACCAAATCACCTTTAAAATCATCTGGTAAGCCCCGAACCTCGCGGTTAATCGATCCCGGATTCAGTGACCAGCCCAAACCTACCCAACTGGCTTCTTCCTCAGCGGTTACATCACTGCTATAATTGAGGGTAATAGGGTAACCCTCCACATCCATTAAGGGAATTTGGTAATTGAAATCTCCAGTAAACAGATCAACCATATCCGTAGTCCCTACCGCAGCCAGGGAGGTCATTTCCGGTTGGGAAGGACCACTAGTCAGGGCTTGCGCCACTGGCAAGGTAAAAGTCTGCAAGAGTAAGGTGAGAATCCAAAGACGTATAGAATGACGGAGAAGCTTTTTGCGCTGATACATAAAACTAGATTTTTGCGGCGGAGATGAGTAATGGCAGGCTTGCCATCTGGTGATTGAATACTGGATCGTTAAACTGTAGTGTGGCCTCGGTGGGTGTTGTAGCTCCATTGGCTACTAAATCGTTCACATTGAACCAGAGTACAATACGCTGTCCGTCAGCATTTGAAACAAGGGACTCCACTTGATAATGCGCGCAGTCAAATTGTTGCTGATTGACCTTTAAGCTGAAGTGAGGCTCTAAGTCATAATTGATTAAATGATGCACCTGGGAGACATCCATTCTCGGATTCATTCTGGCAATCATTTCGGTATAATCAACGGAAGCATCCGCGCTTACAACCCGTAAATTAATCTTGCAGAATCCCTCCTTAACACCAAAAAACGCCCCACCACTTTCGTGCTTTTGTGCACCGAACAATTGATAGGTAAAGCCATTCTGGGGAGGTATTGGCTGGTGACTACTGGCCCGGCTTTTTGTACAGCAGGCCAACACTAACCCAAGCCCCACAACCACTAGAAGGTGTGATATACGTTGTCTCATAGCATTTATTCGCTTAGTTGTACTTGGAGAATATGTGTGCCTCGAGTATCAAAAACCACCAGACTATATTTCCGGCCAATAGCAAATTGTCCGATCTGGCCAATACTGAGTTCGATGGTATTTAGGCCGGGAATCAAGGCTATTTCGGGCAGATCACTTAAGCGTTCGCGGAGGTCTCCAAGTCCGACAATCGTGTAGTCCAACTTGTCATTACCTTCCCAATTGTCATAAGCAAATCGCAGTTTACCACCCCGGTTCTGGTAGACTACCGCTTTAGAATGTGGACTCAAGAGCGGAAAACTCCCAGCACTACGACCGTTGGAGTTTATTGAAACTTCTCTTTCTCCTATCCGGAAAGTCCAAATGGAACTATTGGCTACTGCTTCACCATTGCCAGCAATTGCAACAACCTGCCACACGTAAGACTGGTTCTCTTCCAATACAGGAGCGCTCACTGGATAATTCAGTAGATTATTAGGTAAGAATTCAGTTCGGAAAAGTATGGGGTTAGTCGCCATGGCTTCAACAGCAGATTGGCCATCGCGCCTGCGTTTTACGCGCAAACGGTAAGTACCATCGGGACTACTAATGCTATTCCAGTACGCATCCCAGACCAGCAGCGGATAGAAGTTTAGTATTTCTTCGTTATCAAAAGGGGCGACAAGTTCAAAGTCTACGGCGGATACCGCAACGTATTCCTGGCAGAACTCACCAAGTACCTGTCCAGATGTTCGCTCAACAAATTGATAGCAGTAGCGATATTCTCCCGGAGGTAATTGTGACGTCAGGCGCAAAGCCTGGGCCGCTGGTGAACTGCCATAGCTGGGGGGACTCCAAACTAAATCTTGTCCCTGAATGGTGGCACCTGGCGTAAGGCCTGCCACTGTCGCCTCAAGCCACAGGAGTTCTTGTCCTCCAATCTCGAATAAAACGGTGCTCAACTGTCCTGCTACTGGCTCCCCTCCGAGGTTCGTCACCGTCATCTCGTATAACTGCGACATCGAAAAAGGAGGCGTTATTGGAGGTGCTATGATAGATACCTGTCCGTAGATCCTGGTTAATGATAATACTAGTGCCAGTGTATATATTAAGCGTTGCATAGACGATTATTGTAGATGAAAAGACAGTGATAGTTGACCTACCCAATTCCAGGCGAAGGCGGGTGGGGCCAACAAATTTTCGTTATCCTGTACGTTATTGATATTGGTTAGCGAGAGCGTACAATGAGCCTCTGGCCAGAGTCGTCCTCGAATATTCCCGGTAAGACCGTACTGCGTATTGGTATTGGTATCATCATTTCTAAATGCGGACAGTCCAAACTGCCAATTCACCATTTGATAGGATACCGCAGCGGACAAGCGCAGGGCATCCCCGGCAGCAGCAAAAAGTATATTTCCCGTAACACTCCAACTTTCCAATCGATGAAGTGTAAGTCCAATATTAGTGTTAAGGGTTTGAGAATACACGGCTGTATCTTGAAGGAAAATACCTTGCACAAAATTGGAGATAATAGCTTGCCCAGTAAGAAGTGTTCGTTCGTTTAGATTAAAGTTGGTGATGGCCTCTCCCATGAAGATGTCCTGCCGATTATTGACCTCCTCCTCTGTATTTTGGAGACGATAAGTGTTCGGGTAAAAGCGAAGGCCCAAACGAAGGTGTTCGCTAACCCGATAAGTAGCTCGCCCTCGAATCTGCTGACGGCGCCAATCTCCATTTATCCCCGCTGCGTTTATTGGTTGTCCTAATCGGTGCAACAAATCTAATTGCAGTCGATTTTTCATAAAACGACCAACTGCCGTTGTCTCGATCCCCTCGGTATTTAATAGCTGAAATGGGTCTGCCAGGGATACATAACCCGGCCCCGTACGGAAATAACCAGTTCCTATTTTTATCTGTGACTTGGGTTGATACTGTAGGCTAAGACTTCCGGCGAAATTGTCCGTTACACCCATTTCGCCCGGTGTAGAATTATTATTTTCCTGAGTGAGCTGCGATTGATAAAGCTTCGTTTCAACCAGTAGCTTCTCACCAAGATGGTATGCCCCAGATACCCCATATACCCAGTTAACTCGATTGCTGACAATACCTTCAGTAAACGGTACACCATTTACCCCCATGCGTAGACAAGAAACAGAAAATGCCCCTTTATCGTGCGACCAATTGATATTGCCATTCAAGACACTGTTCGCACGATTTTCATCCCAGTACTGAATGCCATTGGAGGGTAGAAAAAAATCCGTAAAAGCCTGCCTGCCGTACCCTATATCAATTTCTAAACCGACAATCTCAAAACGAGTGCTCAGCCCACGTACCGGCAACGAACTAGAGATAAAATCCCGCTCTTCCAAGTGAAAATTTCCTACATCAAAAGACCGGAGTTTTATTGGCGGAGAAGGAGCATCCCAATCTGGGGTAAGGATTTTGGTGTCCCCAGTTTCGATTATGGCTGTTGTAATGTCAGCAAACTTATTTTTCAAACGGAGCACCTCCTGGTAGGGAATTTCCTGGATTTGCTCTTTATGGTACTGATAGCGCTCCTCTAACTGGCTTAGCGTATTGGCTAAGTCAGTATAATCGGCTTGTAGATCATCTAATTCCTGGGCTGAAGTGGGTTGTATGGCTTGGGTAAGGGTGTCGCTCAACTTACTTTGCCGCTCAAGCAGTTGTTGCTCTAATCCAACTAATTCCTCACGCCATGACGACACTTGGTCGGAAGTAATAAGTTTTTGATAATAAGAGAATAACGCCTCGCTTACTAATACTTTTTTATCGTCTGGACTTAAATCAAAATATTCATGATTTGTAAGCTCCTCAAGGCTTTGCATACTGCCAAAAAACTCAGCTAACTTCTCTTGTTGGAGTCGGTTAACATCAAAATTGACCGTAATGGTAGAGCGTTCCCAAGATATTTTTCCATCAAATGCTCTTAGTGTTCCACCTAATTCAAGGGGTAGACCAGCTAGCTCAATTTGTGTGTTCAAGCCAATTTCGTTCCAGATCTCGCTATCGCCCGCTGAGTTAGTCGTCATGAAGTTGTTTTGGAACAAGACCAGCCCTAGTCGTGAATTCTCCTCAAGGTCTAAGTTAAAATTACTTGGCAGTTGACTAAATTCTCCCAAAACATCACTAGTGGATAGAACATTAGCAACAAGATCCTTTTCCTTTATTCTGGAAAAAAACTGCTGATCCTCTAACGGTATATTTGAATTTTGACTATTTACTTTTTGAATATTAAATAGCAACATAAGGCTAAATAAGAGTATAGGATTTCTGTTATCACTAAGCCTCTTTAAAAGCATAGTAATTTAAATTTTGTCATCAGGTTATTGGACAATAATTGTCCGTTGCTAGTGTTTGCAACTAGCTGATTAAAACAATAGTATAAGGGTTCAACAAAGAATAGAGTAAAAAATGAGGTGCAGAGAAATGACGTGAAAATGTGATATGAGAGCGTTAGATAGGTAGACTATGTTATAATACTAAAAGTAATTGTGAATTGCAAATTTATTTAAGCGAGAAAAGTAAAATTAACATTTAGTTGTGTTGATTATCGAGTGTGTTTGTTAAGCAAGCGGATTTATGATTGCTTAGCACTATAATAAGTCAGCCCGAATTTCGATCTTAATCGAAATTCGGGCTGACTCAGATTACGGTGTGGTCGTTACTGGATTCGAACCAGTGACCTCCGCCCTGTCAAGGCGGCGCTCTAAACCAACTGAGCTAAACGACCAAGTGGTGCCAAAAGTAGGGGAATTTTCACGAACAGTCAATATTAGCGTAAAGAAGTTTTTTGCTAGGGATGAGCCTAGCGAACGATTTCCTATTATTGCGTGCATGTTTACCAATGAAGAGGTCTTTTTACACTCTTTATATCTCAGTCTTTTCTATCAATCCTTAGCGAAAACCCAGTTCCATGAGTAATCAACAACCGCAACTCAAGAAAACATTAGGTCCCTTGATGCTATGGGGCTTGGGCGTTGGTTATGTAATCTCTGGCATGTACTTTGGCTGGAACCTGGGCTTGGAAAAAGGCGGAACACTAGGTTTGGCAATCGCTACTGGCTTTATCATCGTGATGTACTTGGCCTTTACGTTTAGCTATACGGAACTGGCGTGTGCAATTCCTAAGGCGGGAGGTGCCTTCGACTACTCCATGCGAGCCCTCGGCAAAAACTGGGGCTTCATTGGCGGCATGGCGCAGAATATCGAATTCATCTTTGCTCCGCCAGCTATTGCATTTGCGATTGGAGCGTATCTGAATCTATTCATGCCTGGGGTGCCGGTGATTGCCATTGCCATTGTGGCTTACTTGATTTTCACTGGACTGAATATATATGGTGTCAAAGCGGCGGCCTCTTTCGAACTCATTATTACGATAGTGGCAGTCATCGAACTTTTAATCTTCGCAGGTGCTGCGTTACCTTCCTTTGAGTGGGCTAATCTGGAAAAGAACGCCCTGCCCAATGGATACGGCGGCGTGTTTGCAGCTATACCTTTTGCTATCTGGTTTTTTCTGGCCATTGAGGGGGTAGCCAATGTAGCGGAAGAGACTATTAATCCACAACGCAATGTATTAATCGGTTTTGGCTCGGCTATCTTAACATTGGTAGTACTTTGCATCTTAACGTTCTGCTCTTCTGTAGGTGTAGCGGGCTGGGAGGCTATAGTCTTTGCCGAGGAAGGCGCAGCTGCTTCTGATTCACCCTTGCCGCTGGCATTGTCCAGAATTTATGGCGAAGGCCATATCTTGTATATGCTAGTTACTTCCATCGGCTTGTTTGGCTTGATTGCCTCTTTCCACGGGATCATTTTGGCCGCCGGGCGTGCTACTTTCGAGTTTGGACGCGTAGGTTTTGCGCCAAAAGCCTTGGGAAAAATTCATCCTAAATTCCATACCCCGGCCAATGCGCTGCTTTTGAATACAGCAATCGGTATCATTGCCCTGTTTACCGGCAAAACGGGGGAGATTATCACCATTGCTTGCTTCGGTGCGCTTACCTTGTATATCGTTTCCATGGTCTCTATTATTAAACTACGACAAGTAGAACCAGATTTGGAGCGGCCTTTCAAAGTGCCGCTTTATCCATTGACTCCTATTGTAGCTTTAATCATCGCGAGTGTGGCGTTGGTAGCAATCACTGTCTACAATCCTACCTTAGCCCTCATCTATCTTGGCATATTGACATTGGCCTTTGCCTGGTTTAAAATCACTAATTAAGGCCATTGACGTAAAGACGCATTGCAATGCGTCTCATCGATAGAAGGTTTACGCTAAATCAACGATCAATGAAAACTAGAGGTAAATTATCGGTAGAAGAACTCAAGCATAAAGTAGCCGAGGAGATGATTGAAACGATCATCGTCGCTTTCACCGATCACTACGGGCGGCTTGTCGGCAAACGCTTTGATGCAGAATTCTTCCTGGAATCAGCAGTACAAGACGGTACCCACGGCTGCGATTACCTGCTGACTACCGATATGGAAATGGAGCCTATCCCCGGCTACAAATTTGCGAACTGGGAATTGGGCTACGGCGACTTTCATCTGGTGCCGGATTTAAATACCCTACGGGTAGCTGATTGGCTAGAAAAAACCGCTTTGGTTATTTGTGATGTGCAGGATGAAAAGACGCACGCTTGGGTGGACGTCGCACCCCGTTCTATTCTGCGGAAGCAACTGGATGCTGCTCAGGAATCCGGTTACAATTGCTTTGCGGCCTCGGAATTAGAGTATTACTTGTTTGAAAACAACTACCGTCAAGCTTTCGATCAACATTACCAGGACTTAAGACCGGTAGGTTGGTACTTGGAAGACTATCACATTTTGCAGGGCACCCGCACGGAACCCTTCAATGCTGCTGCCCGCCGCCACCTGAAGAATTCTGGTGTTCCGGTAGAAAACTCAAAGGGAGAGTGGGGCTTAGGCCAACATGAGCTAAATGTTCGCTACGCGGAAGTGCTGGAAATGGCGGATCGGCATACGGTGTATAAGCAATGCCTCAAAGAATTAGCTGATAGAATGGGCTTGTCGGTGACTTTTATGGCCAAATTTCACGAAGATCGCGCGGGTTCTAGCTGCCATATTCACATGAGCTTGTGGGAAGGAGAAGAAAATGCCTTTGCGGGGGACGAGGCCTACGGACCAGTTCAGGGCTCGAAGATTTTCAAGTGGTTTCTGGGTGGTTGGATTAAGTATGTACCTGATGTGATGCCGTTTTACGCACCAACCGTGAATTCGTACAAGCGTTACGTAGATGGCTCTTGGGCACCGACCCGCTTGGCCTGGAGTTATGATAACCGTACCGCAGGCTTCCGCGTGGTAGGTCAGGGTAAAAGCCTGCGTATTGAATGCCGAATTCCTGGAGCAGATTGTAACCCATACTTGGCTTTTGCTGCTTCACTCGCTTGCGGCTTGGAAGGCATCAAGAACCAAATTGAACCACCGGAAATCTTCGAGGGAGATGTTTATGAGGCCAAGAACCTCCCAACTGTACCGCGTTCTTTGACCGAAGCAACGCAGCGCTTTGCGAATAGTGAATTCGCTAAGAGCGCATTTGGTGAGGTAGTAGTCGAACATTACACCCATCATTTTACCCAAGAATTGAATGCCTTTCACCAATCAGTAACGGACTGGGAAAGGAAGAGATATTTTGAACGAATCTAGTGTAGCGTGTACCTCGGACTTTACTCATTTAGTTCTAGTTATTCATATTGACCGAGGTTCACGGTAAATGGTACTTGGTAAAGCGTACTTAGATTTGAGTACTACCAAGTTATTTCAATACCAAGTACTTTGTACTCAGTACCAAGTACTGTTTAAAAACCTAAACATGCGCTTAGTAAACAAAGTAGCACTGGTGACCGGTGGCAGCAACGGCATTGGAAAAGAGAGTTGCCTGCTTTTTGCCAAAGAGGGAGCCAAAGTAGTGGTGGTAGACATTGACGAAACGGCCGGTCGGGCTACCGTTGAGGAGATACAGGCTTTCGGTGGGCAAGCCATATTCTGTCGAGCTGATGTATCGAGAGCAGAAGAATGTGAGGCCATGGTACAAGCGGCTAAGAAGGAATTTGGTGGCCTGCACATATTGTTCAATAATGCCGGTATCATGCATAGTGATGATGGTGATAGCCAGTCGACCGAAGAAAATGTTTGGGACCTTACCATGAACGTTAACGTCAAGGGTGTTTTCTTCGGTTGTAAGTTTGGTATACCACTCATCCGTGAATCAGGAGGTGGCTCCATCATCAATACCGCTTCTTTTGTTGCGCACCTCGGTGCTGCCACGCCACAACTAGCCTACACCGCAAGTAAAGGTGCCGTACTGGCCATGTCCCGTGAGTTAGCTGTAATTCACGCCCGCGAAGGCATTCGGGTGAACGCACTTAGCCCCGGTCCCTTGCGTACCGAGCTACTAATGAAGTTCCTCAATACGGAACAGAAAAAACAACGGCGTCTGGTGCACGTGCCAATGGGGCGTTTTGGGGAGGCAGCCGAAATGGCCAAAGCAGCGCTATTTCTAGCTTCGGATGATTCCTCTTACATGACCGGAACTGAGTTTCTGGTGGACGGTGGTATCACCGCAGCCTACGTCACTCCTGAATAATGCAGTCCTGAATAACCATGAGCAATCTCTTCCAAACTATATCACCCATTGATGGCAGCCTTTACCTAGAGCGAGAATACGCTGCTGCGCATGCCATTGAAAGCGCCTTAACGCTTGCCACTAAAGTGCAAACCGGCTGGCGCAAGACTTCTATTACCGAACGGGCTGCCGTCTGCCAAAAAGTGGTGGATTACTTCCTGTCCAATGCCCAGGAAATGGCTGAAGAGCTCAGCTGGCAAATGGGGCGCCCATTGCGTTACACGCCATTCGAAATCACCGGCGGCTTTCAGGAACGTGCCAATTATATGATTGGCATTGCGGAGCAATCACTAGCAGATATTCCCGCTCCGGCATTAGATGGGTTTGAACGTTACATTAGTAGAGCGCCTCTGGGCACCGTACTAGTGCTAGCGCCTTGGAACTATCCCTATCTTACTTCCGTCAATGCCATCATCCCAGCCATCATGGCGGGGAACACCGTTATTCTTAAGCACTCAGAGCAAACGCCACTTTGCGCGGAGCGCTACGCTGCTGCCTTCAAGTATGCCGGTGCTCCAGCGGGTGTTTTTCAATACCTACACATCAACCATGACCAGGTAGCAAAAGTCATTAGCGATCAGCGAATTGACTTTGTCGCCTTCACCGGTTCTGTTGGTGGTGGTCATGCCGTCCATCAGGCTGTTGGTCAACGTTTTATTGGTGCCGGCTTAGAGTTGGGAGGTAAAGACCCTGCTTATGTGCGTGCGGATGCCAAGGTGGAACAT
The DNA here is from genome assembly GCA_039816955.1 of Bacteroidota bacterium. Classification (GTDB taxonomy): domain Bacteria; phylum Bacteroidota; class Bacteroidia; order Chitinophagales; family Saprospiraceae; genus Lewinella. The sequence goes on along the minus strand of JBCBWU010000029.1, from coordinate 3,986 downwards.
GCCATTGAGAATTTAGTAGATGGCTCTTTCTTCAATTCGGGACAGTCCTGCTGTGGTATCGAACGGATCTACGTTCATGAGCATTTATTCCAGCCGTTTGTTGATGGCTTTGTTGACCTCACTAAACAGTACGTCCTGGGCGATCCACTCCAAGTGGAGACCACTTTGGGACCGATGGTAAGAACTGCAGCAGCAGCGCATGCTCAAACTCAAATTGACCAAGCTCTACAACAAGGTGCTAGGGCATTGATTGACACTAGTAGCTTCGCTCGTCACCGGGAGGGGACGCCGTATATGGCCCCACAGGTACTCATTGATGTGGATCATCGGATGAGCATTATGCAAGAAGAAACTTTCGCCCCCGTTGTTGGTATCATGCCCGTAAAGAACGATGCGGAGGCGATCCAACTAATGAATGACAGCCAGTACGGCCTAACTGCTTCGGTTTGGACAACCGATATTGATAAAGCCAAAGAAGTGGGCCAACAAATTGAGACCGGTACACTATTCATGAACCGTTGCGATTATCTCGATCCCGCTCTGGCTTGGACCGGAGTGAAAAATAGTGGGCGCGGCTGCACATTATCCACTTTGGGCTATAACGCATTAACCAGACCTAAATCCTATCACCTAAGGTTTGGAATATGAGAGCGGGTTTATTTGAATGCGATCACGTCAAAGCGGAATATCGTCAGCTTCATGGTGACTACTCCGATATGTTTATCCAGTTGTTCCCTGAATTAGAATGGCATTTTTATGATGTCTGCAATGGACAGTTTCCTGCCAATTTGGATGAATGCGATGTTTATTTCGCCACCGGCTCGCACAAGTCCGTTTATGACCAAGAGGACTGGATCATTCGCTTACAAGCCACCATTAGAGCGATTGCTGAACAGGATAAGTACTTCGTCGGCTTCTGTTTTGGCCACCAATTGCTAGGCGAGGCTTTAGGTGGGAGGGTGCGCAAATCACCGCAAGGGTGGTGTGTTGGCGTCCATGAGTTTGAATTGCTAAAGCAAGAAGATTGGATGCAACCTTATCGACAGGAAGTCAACTTATTGATGATGTGCCAAGATCAGGTAATAGAGTTACCTCCGAATGCTACGGTCATCGGCCAGGCCGAAAAATGTCCCCATGGGATTATGCGCATCGGCGAAAAGTTGCTGGGGATTCAAGCCCATCCAGAATTCTCTAAAGCGTACGATCAGCTCCTGCTTGAAGCTCGTGTAGACCGTATTGGAGAGGAGATTGTGAACGCTGGTTTACAGAGCTTGACCATGGAAGTACATCGGGAAATCATTCGCCAGTGGATACTGCGGTTTATAGGCTTTCAGGAGATTTCTTAGCCATAGGAAGAGGGATGGTGTAGTTGTATTGTCGAAGGAAAGCACTGCTCCACGATAGCTATCGGGAGCGTCTTTACAACCCATGTGGGTAGTTAGCACATCCTTTTCCGACCTCCCACCTCCCATTTCCGACCTTCTAATTTCCTACTTCTAATTTTTTTGACCTATGTCAAAAGACATCGCCTCACATTCCTACACCTTTGCCCTATCACTCACAGACATAAGGTAATCAGAATGCACTATTGTCGATATCTCTTGTTATTCATGTTTCCATTTGCTCTCTTAGCGGTAATACCTTATTGGTACTACTGGAAGATGGCCTGGTGGAACAATATCCTTAAGTCGGAGGATCACGTGCGGCAGCGCGTGACCCATGCCCTCAGTCAAATCTTTGTGATTTCTGAAAAATCTAACCTACAGCTTAGCGGGCCTGGTATGGCTAATTACTACGATCTCCTGCATCAGCACGCCTTTGGGAATTTCCGGGATTTACTTTACGATATTTCGCTGCATCCCATGATGGGCTTCTACCTGAGTCATATCAATAACCCAAAATCGTATGAAGCAAACAACATTCATCCAGACGAGAATTACGCTCGCGAAATCATGCAGTTATTTTCGATTGGTTTATTTGAATTGAATCCCGACGGGACGCGGCAGTTGGATGGCAATGGAAATCCTATTCCTACCTACGACAATAACGATATCAAGGAGTTTGCAAAAATCTTCACGGGTTTAGCGCCAGCAGGTTATTGGTGGCCCTGGGAGGATTACAGCTTTTACCCGCCAGAGTGGGGGATTGAGTACAACGAAAGCCCCGCTACCATAGTAACCTGGGAATCGATGGTGCGTTTTGATCTGGAGGGGACGGTGTCGGTGGGTAATAAGCCACAAGTTGATGATAAGCTTCACCTTTTTCCAAATCCGGTTAGCCAAACATTATTTATTGATACGGATATAGCGGTCAAAGAAGTGATAGTCGTGGACGCTATTGGTAGGGAAATCATTCGTTGGACAGGCGTTACAGTAGTAGATGTTTCCGGTTTGCCTGCTGGCTGGTATGGATGTAGAATTATTGGTGAGCAGCAGGAATTTATGTCTGTGAGTTTCATCAAGCAGTAATGGCTATCGGACCTGATGTTGGTGACTAGGTAATTGCAGCTACTTTTGATAATTTTGACTTTGAACAAAAGCGGTGGATTGTTACGGGTAGTTTGCTTAGTGGTTCTGTTGTCCCTGGTTTTCCAAAGCGTTGCGCAAACGTATTACGGTCGCACGCGCAGTATTGGTTTAGAAGAGGGTTTGTCTCATTACAAGGTATTGTCTTTCCTGCCGGAGGAGGATGGTATGTGGATCGGTACGGAGGCCGGGCTGAATTTTTTTGATGGTTATAATTGGGAATACTGGCCTGGAGAAAAAGGAACACCTACCGAGAAGAACATTAGTTTTCTGCAAAAAGACCAATTAGGCTTCCTTTGGCTCTTTCACGCTCGGGATTTTAAGGATCGCAGTACGATCACGTCCATCGACCTTATTACGCCCGATCGCGACAGTATTTTCCAACTTACTTCGGATACCACTTTTGCACTTCCTTTTCTACCAAGGGAGATTCAACACTTTTTTGCGGATGATGATAACAGGCTTTTCTTCCTTGTGAATAATCAGCTTTGGCGCTACAGCAAGGCTGAGCAATTCCAGACTATTCCTGTAGCGGATAGATTTCTGCCGTATGCTATTCTCCCAAATGGAAATTACATTGGACGTTTAAGCGAGAAACTAGTTGTGGTGTCCCCCAATGGTGTGGTACAGCAAACACTGGATTATCCCTTGCAGAATTGTGCTTATGATTTTTTGGGAGATGAAAATCAATTCTGGATTTTTCAGCTCGACGGTCCTTGTCGGACATATCGTTGGAATGCTGAAAATAGCGAATATCAAAGCGAAGAAGTACTACTGCCCGAGCTAAGTTATGCTTTTCCTGCCCTGCTGTGTTACAATGCAGGGCGGCAGGAGGTATGGATTAAAAACGGGCAGAACATGTATCTGCTTGACGCAGATCAGAACGTTTTGTACCATTATCCTAAAGCCGCTCGTCAGGTAGTGCAAGATGGATACGGGAACTATTGGTTGGGTAAAAACCAGATGGATGTACTCCAATTACAGCCCGAACGGTTTAAGCGATTGCTATGGAATGAGCATGGGGAAGGAGTAAATAGAACAAGATGCCGCGGTATTATAGAGAGCGATGGAGAATTATACGTAGGCACCTACCGTGGCGTTCGCCGACTTAGTTTGGAAAATGGGAGCGTTGCAACTCTAGTTAGCTTTGACACCCTGGGTTTCTGTTTCCTTAAAGATCGGCAAGGGCAATTGTGGTTAGGGCGCCGCGATGTGACGCAACTAGATAGCACTGAATCCAAGGTCGCCAAAATATACACTGCCAATAAGACTAGGATCTGGTCTATGTTTGAAGACCAGAATGGATTGATTTGGATTGGTACGCAGCGGGGACTTTCATATTTAAAAGATGGACAAGTACACGATTTTGTCCAATACAATGGACACAATGCACTTCGCGATGCACTAGTCCTATTCTTCTATGAAGATCGCGCTGGAAGTGTCTGGGTAGGGAGTACCGGA
>JBCBWU010000299.1:0-6943 GCA_039816955.1 Bacteroidota bacterium | reverse complement strand
CGAAGGAGTTCGAAGATAGGTTCGCACTGCTTCGCGTCATGTATAACTGTTTTGCTGGCTGCGTGAATTATCAGTGATAACAAACCACTGTTAGCGAAAATTCACTAATTTGCCGCCGCAAGCAGAATTATTGACTATTTACGCACTAGCTTAAAGTATGAAATTCTTACCTAACCTGCGTTTTTCCATTTTTATTCTACTCTCAGGCTTGGGCTTGAGTGTATTTGCACAAACGCAACTCCGAGGTATCGTTCTGGATGCCGATTCAAAAGACCCACTTATTGGGGTCAGTATCCTCGTCGCTGGTACTGGCTCAGGCACAATAACGGATTGGGACGGAACCTTTGTTCTGGATACCGACCAGTCCTTTCCGCTCACGCTTGAATTCTCGTACATCGGTTACGAAACCCAAAACCTTGATGTCATTGACGATAGCCGTATCAATATGACGCTCTCAGAGAATGCCGTAACCATTGAGGGGGTTGAAGTAAAGGGAAGTCGAATTTCTGATAAACAGAAAGAATCTCCCCTCACCATTGAAGCTTTAGATATCATTGGTATCAAAGAAACCCCGGCAGCCAGCTTCTACGATGGACTTGGCTCGCTGAAAGGGGTGGATTTGACGGCCGCTAGTCTAGGATTTAAAGTGGTGAACACCCGTGGTTTCAACAGTACCAGTCCGGTTCGTTCGTTGCAGATCATTGATGGGGTAGATAACCAGGCGCCAGGACTGAACTTCTCCTTGGGTAATTTCCTGGGAACCTCAGAGCTGGACGTGAATAAGGTAGAATTGATCGTTGGTGCGAGTTCCGCCTTCTACGGGCCGAACGCCTTTAACGGGGTAATCAGCATGGAGACGCGTGATCCGTTTTTCCATGATGGCCTATCTGCTTACATCAAAGTTGGTGAGCGTAATCTCCTACAGGGTGCTTTCCGTTGGGCTTCCATTACTAATAATAAGGATGGCCTGCCGGTATTTGCCTACAAACTCAACGCAGAAGCCTTGCGGGCTGACGACTGGGTAGCGGATAATTATGATCCAGTGGATGAGTCGCGCGTTCCTGGGAGCAACCCCGGTCGTTTTGATGCGGTAAACATTTACGGTGATGAGTATGACCGGAGTACTGATTTTTCTTCTGCTGCACCCTGGACTAACCCGGGTTTGGGAACCTGGTACCGCACTGGCTACCGAGAAGAAGACTTAGTAGACTACGATACGCGAAACTATAAGGCTAATGCTGCCTTCCATTTCCGTTTAAAGCCGGACCAACTGGTACAATCACCAGAACTGATCCTGGCCTCTAGCTTTGGCGCTGGAACGACCGTTTACCAAGGTGACAATCGCTTTAGCTTGCGCAACATTACTTTCCTACAGAATAAAATTGAGTTGCGTAAACTCAATAAATATTTCATCCGTGCTTATACCACACGTACTGGTGCGGGCGATTCGTATGATCCTTACTTTACCGCCCTTGAGTTACAAGACCGAGCAAAGGATCAACTGGAATGGGCCATTGACTACCAAGACTATTGGCTCAACGTAGGGGAAGTACAGTCAAAGATTTTTAAAGCGGGTTATCCGCAATTGGAGGTAGTAATCGACCCAGAAACGGGCCTACCAGTCATTAGCTTTGATGACGCAGCGGCGCAAATGTGGCTTGCGGATAATAACGAGCTCTTACGCCAGTTCCATACGGAAGCAGAAGCCTACGCCAATGGCCCGGCTTACGGCACCTCCGGAGCCGTAGAGTTTTTTGAGCCCGGAACAGCTCGTTTTGATGAAGCATTTGACGATATTACTGGCAAGCTTCGTACGGAAGGAGGAACACGCTTCTTCGACAACTCAGCGCTCTATCACGTACACGGTGAATACAAGATCACACCACGCTGGACCGATGAAATCACCATCGGTGCTAATGCACGTTATTATACGCCTGAGTCACGAGGCACTGTTTTCTCAGATAGCCTTGACATTAAGATTACCAACTTCGAGTTTGGCACCTACGGAGGTATTCAAAAGTCTTTCGCACAAAATCGCTTAAAGGCACAGTTTGCCTTCCGGGCGGATAAAAACGAGAACTTCGATTGGCTGTTTTCACCGGCCGCTTCGCTAGTTTATACGCCATCTCCTAACAATTTCTTCCGCGTATCTTTTTCCAGCGCTATTCGTAACCCAACACTTTCTGATCAGTACTTAGGCTTAGATGTAGGTCGTGCTATTCTTGCGGGTAACTTGAATGGTGTACAAGACCTAGTCACCGTAGAATCATTGGAGGACTTCTTTACCGATTTGAATATCGCTCGTCTGGATTCTTTCGACATTGCACCAGTACGTCCAGAACAAGTACAAACCTTTGAAGTTGGTGCACGGACTACACTATTTGACAAGGTGTACGTAGATGCCGGATATTACTACAGTATCTACAATGACTTCCTTGGCTTCAACATTGGTGTTGATTTAGACTACGTCATTCCGCAAGGATCGATTCCAACCATCACTGGTTTACAAGCTTTCCGTTACGCAGCGAATTCAATCAACGAAGTACGTACACAAGGTTTAGCCATTGGCCTGAACTACTACTTTGCCCGCAACTACTCCATTGCTACCAATTATTCCTGGAATCAATTGGTGAAGGCCGACGAGGATGATCCAATTATTCCGGCCTTTAACACCCCTGAGCACAAATATAATATTGGTATTAGTGGCCGTAATTTAGATGTGGTACTGGGTGGTATGCGCATTAGAAACCTAGGTTTCAATGTCAACTACAAGTGGATTGAAGGCTTCCTGTTCGAAGGTTCGCCCCAGTTTACTGGCTTCATTCCTACGTATGATCTACTAGACGCGCAGGTAAATGTGCGAGTAGAAAGCATTAACACCACTTTCAAGCTAGGTGCATCTAACATTCTCAACAACGAAAGTTTCCAAACATTCGGAGGTCCCCGGATTGGTCGTTTGGCCTATCTGTCACTGACATACGAACCGTAAAAACGACTCTTAATTTTTTTTAATAAATACTATCTATGAAAAAGATCAGTACAATTCTTTGCTGCCTCATTGTGACGCTGCTGGCCTTGAATCTGCAGGCCCAGGAGAACCGCTTCCTTACTGAGGTTTTTGATGAAGTAACCGTTACCAGCGACGTTGTATATGGCGTTAATGCAACGGTCCTTGCTTTACCAGTTGTGGGTGAAGCGATTCCAGAGCAATTACTTATGGATGTTTATCAGCCCTCAGGTGACAATCTAGGCGAGCGTCCAGTGGTAATGGTCTACCATACTGGTAACTTCTTACCTAATGTTACCAATGGGGGTATCACCGGTACTCGCCAAGATTCTAGTACCGTAGAGTTATGTACTCGCCTGGCTAAGGCCGGCTACGTTGCTGCTGCTGTAGATTATCGTTTGGGTTGGAACCCACTGGCAGCGACGCAACCAGAGCGTGCACTAGGTCTGATCCAAGCTGCCTACCGTGGTGTACAGGACGGTAGAACTTGTATCCGCTACTTCAAGAAAACCGTTGCGGAAGATGGCAACCCATTTGGTGTTGACACTACTCGTATGACCGCATTCGGAACAGGAACCGGTGGTTACCTAGTGCTTGGTCTGGCTACTCTGAGTGATTATAACGAAATCCTTCTGACCACTAATGGTCCTGGTAAATTCTTGTTTGATCCTGGTACTGGTGTTCCAATTCCAATGGTAATTGAGGCTTACCACGGTGATATTGAAGGTAAGGTTTTGACTATCGCTCCTGACGGTGCCTTTGGTTTCCCTGCTGGTGATACCACCAACTATGTGAACTGGCCGGAGTACGGTTCTGATTTCCAACTTTGTACTCATGTAGGTGGTGCCCTTGGTGATATTAGCTGGATAGATGCTGGCGAACCTCCAATTATCACTGTGCAGTCTGCTTTCGATCAGTTTGCTCCTTATGATGACGCAACCCTGATTGTACCTACTACTGGTGATCCAATCGTTCAGGTACAGGGAGGTAAAGCTATCGCTGTTAGACAAGATGAGTTGGGCAACAACCAAGTATTCATCGATGCTGGTATTGATGATGTTTGGACGGACGCGGCTATCGCTAACTCTGCTACTGCAGGGGATGACTACTTAGAAGCTTTGTACCCCGTTACTAACCCTGCCAATAGCGCTGGCTTTGACGAAGGTGTAGTAATCGACTGGTGGAATGAAAATGATCCTTCACCTGCCGACGGTGCTGGTATGGGTATTCCTTGGAACATGCTTCCACACCCAGATGGCGGTACTTTCCACACGCAAGGTTTGATTTTAAACGAAGGTATGTCTGCTGAGAAGGCTCGTACTAACATTGATACGATCATGGGTTATTTCTACCCACGTGCTTTCGCGGCCTTGAACCTGATTGATGTAGTACGTGTAGAGAATATCAATCCTTCTGAAGTACAACTGACTATCGCTCCTAACCCAGTTAGCCACCAGGTCATGTTGACTTCTGCCGTAGAAACACCAATGCGCAACATCCGTATCTTTGATATGAATGGTCGCTTGGTACGTTCTTACGAAGGTATTGATGCTGACAACTACTTCATCAATCGTGGAGACCTAAGTGCAGGTACTTACATCATAACCACTGAGTTTGATGAGGGCTTAGCCACTCACAAAGTGATCTTTAAGTAAGGAATCCCTCCTTATGTGGTGCTCTTAATTTTTAGAGCGCGCATAATCCCGGGCTTCGCAATGCGGAGTCCGGGATTTTTCGTTTGCCCAAAAGATGATAACTTATGAGGGTATTCTGCTAAAGCGGCGATTGAGGTAAAGACGCATTGCAATGCGGCTCTTCGGCAAGTAGAATCTATTTTTACAGCATAATTTAGTAGCACCACTATGAAGAAAAGTTCCATCCTACTTACGCTTGTGATACTCGCTTTGCCCTCCATCATTTTTACCCAAGACGATATCCGTTATGTCGATCCTATTTTTCCGGAAGTAGAGATTATTTCATACGTAGAATACGCGCAAAACATTTCCGTACACCCAGCAACGGGGGAAACGGATACAACTTCTTTGGTCATGGATATCTACTTTCCAATGGGTGATGAGGAAGGCATGGAGCGCCCAGTGGTACTGTATTTACACGGAGGTGTACTGCTACCTCCTTTCTTCAATGGTCAGGTGACCGGAAGCAAGCTAGATTCTACAGTGGTGGAGGTTTGTACCCGGCTAGCGCAAAGTGGATACACGGCTATTGCGCCCACTTACCGTCTGGGCTGGAACCCTGTAGCTGCTAATTTCCACGTGCGACGGGGTAGCTTTCTACAGGCATTCTACCGGGCTACTCATGATGCACACGCCGCAGTTCGCTTCTTACGAAAGACCGCTATGGAGGATGGAAACCCCTATGGTGTTGACCCCACTAGAATCGCTTTATGGGGAGAAGAAATTGGTGGTAGCGTTGCTCTGGGAGCAGGCTATTTAGATGAATATATAGAAATAGCAGGGATCAGTAAATTTATTAATACGGAAACCTTTGAGCCCTATATTTTGGAGGCCCGTGATGGGGATATTTATGGCCTAAACAGTACGGATTTCAACCTACCCAACTGGACGGAATATACCTCAGAAGTAGATTTTGTCTTTAATATGGGAGGGGCTATTTTGGACAGTTCATGGATTGACGTAGAAGCTCCGAAACAAGCTGCAGTAGCCAGCGTACACTGCGTATACGATGCCAAAATACCCTTTGGTGATGGCCCACAGTTTTCGTTTGGCTCGGAACCCTTTTTCAGTATTCATGGCTCGCGAACTTTACACGAAAAAGCAAACGCTGCTGGCGTAAATGCGCCAATTGATTTCAGTATCTGGAATCTCGTTGAAAACGCGCAAGCTATCAACGACTCCATAGTTGCACTTTCCGATGTAACAGTTAATCTTTTCAATCTTGGTCAAAGTCTTACCACTCTTGCGAGTCCGCATATGTATCCCTTGCGTAGTGAGGATAATCAATTCATGGCATCCCCTTGGTCTTGGTGGGAGCGCCCCCTTTTGGATTCCGTAGTAGCGCAGGTCAATGACTCGCTTGATACTAATTTTGATGCGGACGTGTTGCACAATTTTCAGATTGAGCGCTATACCCCAGAGATGTCAGCTAAACGGGCACGGGCCTATATTGATACCGCATTTGTAGTATTTCAACCCAGGGCTTGTTGTGCATTAGCATTGGAAGAATGTTGTCCCCTTACGCAAGTACAGGAACAATCGCTGGATGACGAAATCACTGGTCTTCGACTGGCTCCTAATCCGGTGATTAATCACCTCCAAATTCAGACAAAGTCCGAATATCCGCTGGAGAGTCTGGTACTATATAGTGTTGATGGTGTACAGTTGTTGACTATAAGGAATATTAAGCAGCAACAATACCAGCTCGATTGTCAAGCTTTACCATCCGGGATCTACCTATTGCAAGTGTCCTTTGAACAGGGGATACAGATTAAAAAGATAGTAGTAGGAAAATAGCGGAAGGGCATAAAAAAACGGTTCAAACCAACTTATTTGATTTGAACCGTTCGCCGGCGCGCTCAGCAACGGCCGGCAATAGCACGATAGTTACCTAATGGAGCGCGGAAGAATTAACAGAAAAACTTAATCGTCCTTACCGTACTTATCTTGGATGTACCTTGCTTTTAGTACCTCTTCACGACGACGTACAGATGGCTTGGTGAAAAACTTGCGCTTACGCAATTTCTTGTTTACCTGCACTTCGCGGTGCTTTCGCTTGTATCTTTTCAGTAAGCGATCAATGGTTTCTCCGTCTTTCCGATCGAGTATTAGCATTCAAAATATTTTAGTTATGGCGCCAATAGCAGCGCAAAAGGGCCATAAAATTACAAAAATTAAACGCTACAGGATCGTCCAATGTTCAGATTCTACTACTTTTACCTAGATGGAAACACCGAATAAG